>JAIPFN010000073.1 GCA_021736615.1 Phycisphaerae bacterium
GCTTTGGAGGCTCCGGCCATGATTTTCAGGTGGATAAATCCCCGAAACTGGTAATTTTTGCGTAAAATTGCGGCTACGGCGTTGAGTTTATCCATTGTCGCATCGGGCGATTTGGCGACGGCTGAGCTTAGAAACAGGCCGAAAACCTTTTTTTTGCGGTAATAATCGATAAAAGCGGCAGCGGTTTCTTCCGGGGTTAGTGCGCACCTGCGGACGTCATTGTCGTCGCGGAGCGGGCAGTATTTGCAGTCGTTAGAGCAGACATTGGACATGAGAGTCTTAAAAAGTACGCTTTTTCCGCCGTTCGGAAGGGTTACGGGGTATATCCAGTTGCCATCATCGCCTCGCTGGCGGCCGGGGGTGTCTTTTGTTCCGCACGCACAGGCCAGGTCATACTGGCCGTCTTCGCTTAGAATTTCGAGCTTACGCTGAGTGTCAGGTTTTGAAATGATCGAAGCCAAAGGCATCATCCATGAAAAAAAGCCCCAATTAACGCTACTATTATAGCCGATAATCCAAAAATATCAAATATTTTTCCAAGTCAGAAAAATTCTGTACCAGGAGCCGCATCTGGTATAATCGTCAGTAATTGGCGTTGTTCTATCTTACCTAAACCCCCGTAAGGACCCCAGGGGTCGTTTCGTTTGTTTTTTTTGCGGAAAAACGGATTTTTTGCTTGAAATATGCCGAGTTAGTCATTATGTTATTAACTTTTCGTCAACATATAAAGTTATTTTTAGATATATCGGTTCTTATAGAAAGGAACATTTTTAGATGATTAAGGTTAGATCACGTGCGGGTGAGTCGGTTCAGCAGATGGTAAAGCGTTTTAAGAAGATGTGCGAAAAAGAAGGTCTGATTCGCGATATGAAACGCAACAGCTACTACGAAAAGCCGTCGGAAAAGAACCGCCGCAAACGAAGAAAAGCAGCACGTGCAGCCAGCTTTGGCTTGACGAACAGATAGTTAGCGACAGCTATACGGAATATAACAGCCGGGTTGCGTCGAATAGATGCGCCCGGCTTTTTTTGCGCGCGTATTCAGGGGTAATGTTTTCATTGGAGTTTTAATTGTTGTCAGGGTATAATTTCGGGCATGCTAGAATATAAGATACATAGCGATTTTACTCCGCAGGGAGATCAGCCTGCCGCGATAGACCGGCTTTGCGCCGGGCTTGACGAGGGTAAGAAGTTTCAGACGCTTCTTGGGGTTACCGGCAGCGGTAAGACTTTTACGATGGCCAATGTTATCGCAAGGCATAAGCTGCCCGCGCTGGTTATCTCGCATAACAAGACGCTTGCGGCGCAGCTGTATGAGGAGCTTAAGGAACTTTTCCCGGAAAATGCCGTCGAGTATTTCGTGAGTTATTACGATTACTATCAGCCGGAAGCGTACATTCCGCAGCGTGACATTTACATTGAAAAGGACGCTTCCCGCAATGACGATCTTGACAGGCTGAGGCTTTCGACGACGACGAGCCTGCTTAGCCGTCCCGACAGTATAATTGTCGCCTCGGTATCGTGTATATTCGGTTTGGGTTCGCCTGAGGATTACCAGGCAAGCGTAGTCGGTATCCGCATCGGTGATACGGTCGAGCGTAACGAATTTCTTGGGCGTCTTGCCGACATTCAGTATGAGCGAAACGATATTGATTTTAAGCGGGGGACGTTTCGGGTTCGCGGCGATGTTGTCGAGCTTTGGCCCTCGTACGAATCTTTTGGAATTCGGTTTGAGTTCTTCGGCGATGAGGTTGAGAAGATTTCTTATATCAACACTGTCTCGTGTGAGACTCTGGCTGATGAGACGCAGGTGTATATTTATCCGGCTAAGCACTATGTAATGCCGGCTGAGCGGATCGAGCGGGGCGTTGAGAGTATTCAGGAGGAGTTGGAGCACAGGCTTATTCAGTTAAAACATGAGGGCAAACTGCTGGAGGCGCAGCGGCTGGAGGCACGTACGAAATACGATATTGAGATGATTCAGGAGGTAGGGTACTGCAGCGGTATCGAAAACTACGCCAGGCATATGGCCGGGCTTAAACCGGGTGATAAACCGTTTACGCTTATGGATTACTTTCCGGAGGATTTTTTGCTTTTCATAGATGAGTCGCATGTGACTATCCCGCAGGTTCGTGCGATGTATGCAGGCGACAGGAGCAGAAAGCAGGTTCTTGTAGACCACGGGTTCCGGCTTCCGAGTGCGATGGATAACCGGCCTTTGCGGTTTGAGGAATTCGAGGCAAGATGGAGCAAGGTTGTTTTTCTTTCGGCGACACCTGCCGATTACGAGCTTGAGGCAAGCGGCGGTGAGGTTGTCGAGCAGATTATCCGTCCGACGGGGCTTGTCGATCCGGAGATATTTGTGCATAGAGCCTCTGATCAGATTCCGCATCTTATTGGCGAGATCGAAGAGCGTGTTGCGGTTAAGGAGCGTGTTTTGGTTACTACGCTGACAAAACGGCTTGCAGAGGATCTGACGGATTTTCTTACGAAGAAAGGTTTTAAGTGCCGATACCTGCACAGCGATATTAAGACGCTTGAGCGGGTGGATATTCTTCGTGATCTTCGTAAGGGCAATTTTGACGTGCTTATCGGGATCAATCTTTTGCGTGAGGGACTTGACCTGCCGGAGGTTTCGCTGGTCGCGATACTCGACGCAGATAAGGAAGGTTTTCTTCGCAGTGAGACGTCGCTGGTTCAGACTATCGGAAGAGCGGCGAGAAATGTTAACGCCAAGGTGCTGCTGTACGGTGACCGGATCACTAATTCGATGAAAAAAGCTATTGACGAAACGAATCGGCGGCGTACAATTCAGTTGCGGTATAACGAAGAAAACGGGATTACGCCGGAGACGATCAAGAAGGCGATCAATACCGGACTTGGCGAGATGCTTAAGGCTAGAAAGACGGCACAGGAAGCTTTGCACTTTAATGAAGATGAGTTTGACAAGGCAGAGATGACAGCCCAGTTAGAAAAGGAAATGCTCGAAGCTGCGAAAGAGCTTGATTTCGAGCGGGCGGCGATGCTGAGAGATCAACTCAAAGAACTGAAAGAAATGCCGGAGTTGAGCGATTAGCAATTAGCTTGTTGAATCGCTTTGCGGCGGAAGATATTTAATTTACAGAGAGGTCACTGCTGATGGTAATGGCATATGTTAAAGCTGTTATTGCACTATTTGTTATTATTGATCCCATAGGCGGGATACCTGTTTTTCTGGCGGTGACCGAGCCGCTGAAAGAGGAGTCTCGCAGACGGGCATTTAATATCGCTATTGTAGTCGCCTTTTTGATATTGCTGCTTTTTTCATTGAGCGGTCAATTTATTCTTGATGATGTTTTTCAGATAAAGATAGCCGACCTTCGTATCGCCGGCGGTATTTTACTTTTTTTGATTGCTATTAAGGATATTCAGGGCAGTCCTCGCAGGTCGGCAAAGTCCGACAGTGACCATCTTCGCCCTGAAGAGATTGGATGCGTTCCGCTGGCTTGTCCTTTGCTGGCCGGGCCCGGTGCGATGGTTACGAGTCTTACGATCTGGAACGATCCAAAGGCCGGGCCGATTGTTGCGATAGCGGGGATTGTGGCGGTATTAATCATTTTCTGGGTGTTGATGCGGTTTATAGGTGCAATAAGCCACCCTATAGGACAATTGGTAATAACAGCGGTTTCCAAGGTGACGTTTATTTTGGTTGCGGCTATCGCGGTCAACATGATCGTTAAGGGCGTATCGTACTACGTAAATGCTGCCGGATTACAATAATATTATGAGGAAATGAAAGTATGAAAAAACTGGATATTAAAAAAATACAGACTTTGATCGACCTTGCTGTTCAGGAAGATTTTGGTAAAGGCGATCCGACGTCGGAGATAACTATTGCCGAAGATGTTATTACGAAGACTTATTTAGTCACTCGTGAAGAGATCGTCGTTTGCGGGATGGATGTTGTCGCCGCGATTCTTAAGCGGTATGACGATAGGCTCAAGCTGAAAGTGCTTATACCGGACGGGCATCATGCAAGCGTAGCCGACCGTATCGCAGTTATCGAAGGACCGCTTCGTCCGATGCTTAGCGGAGAGCGTGTGGTGTTGAATTTTCTGCAGCGTCTTTGCGGGATAAGTACTATGACGTGGAAGTTCGTTAGTGCGATTCGCGGTACGAAGGCGAAGATTTATGATACCAGAAAGACTACGCCGGGTTGGCGGCTGCTCGAAAAGTATGCCGTCCGGTGTGGCGGCGGGTATAATCACAGGATTCATCTTGGCGACGGTGTGATGATAAAGGATAACCACGTTGCCGAGATGGGCAGCAAACTACAGTCACGGCTAACGAAGATGGTTAAAGATGCCAAGGCTTATAAGGGTGTTAAGTTTGTGTCGGTTGAGGTCGATCATGTCGATCATCAGCTTGATAAGGTCTTAAAGGTTGACGGTGTCGATGTTATATTGCTCGATAATATGGGTCAGTGGCAGCTTAAACATGCCGTTGAGATGCGAAACGAGATGTGCGGGAAGAAACCGCTGCTGGAGGCGACGGGTAATGTGAATCTGAATACTGTTTTGCAGATTGCCCGCTGCGGGGTCGATAGGATTTCGGTAGGGGCGATAACCCATTCGGCGACCGCTGTCGATATTGGGCTGGATATGGATTTGGGGTTTGAAGTCCATGGAATATAACAATGCCGGCAGGATGGCGGCGGTACTAATATGAATGTTGCTGATATTTTAGATGTTGATGTTATTGAGGGGTTGCTAACGCCGGCGATTGTCGGGCGGAAGGTGCTTGTCTATAAGTCTACGTCGAGTACTAACGATGTGGCCTGGGAGTATGCTCGTAATTGCGTAAACGACGGGCTTGCGGTGTTTGCCGAGAACCAGTCATCGGGCAGGGGCAGGCGGGGCAATAAGTGGCTGTCGGCGGATTCGGCGAGCATTCTTTGTTCTATTCTTCTCATTGATTTTGTTTGCCCGGCAGAGCTTATGGCGACGGTTTCGGCTGTTGCGGTTGCCGAGGCGATTATTGAAAGCTGTCGTCTTGATGTCGGGATCAAATGGCCGAACGATGTTATGATAAACGGTAAAAAGGCCGCGGGGATCCTTCTGGAATCCAGGCCCGGGGCAGGGGGAACTAATTACGTTATCGGCATTGGACTTAATGTTCATCAGCCGGAGGATTTTTTTGAAAATACCGGACTGTTGATGCCTGCGACGAGTCTTGATATTGCCACGGGCAGTTTTAATGATAGAAACCGGATTGCCGGTGAGCTTTTGCGGTCGTTTGATCGCTGGCTCGAAATCGCAAAATCTTCCCCGATAAAAATAGTTGATCGATGGAAAAGACTTTCAACGCAGCTTGGCAGGCGTGTGACTGTAGAATGGGACCAGCAGCGGTTTAGCGGTAACTGCATAGGGGTTGACCCGGCAGCGGGATTGATACTGCAATTGGATAACGGCGGAGTTAGGATGTTTGGCGCGGCGCATACAACGATTGTTAAGCATTTATAGGCAAAACTTTATTTTTTCTTTTTGAAT
>JAIPFN010000074.1 GCA_021736615.1 Phycisphaerae bacterium
TTATCTAACAAGGCTTTACAGTGTTGTGGTCTGATGGGGATCTATCCCTTTTCTCTAAAACCCATTTTATTTGCTTAGAATAAACTTTTTTTGCAACTCAACGTGAAATCGTAGACCTTATATACACCCGCGGCCTTTGCGGCAATACCTGATGTGATAATTTGATTAAATTTTGATGTTGTTACTATATGCCGTTTTAGTTAGAATTAAACAGGTGGACAGGTTGTCCGCATAAAAAGCCGACTTTGATTTACAGGTTATATTTATGGCAGACATTAAAGTTGATATTGATCGCTGCAAGGGTTGCGGGCTGTGTGTGCCTCAGTGCCCCAAGCATCTGATAAAGATGAGTGATAAGATGAACGAGCAGGGCCATTTTTATCCCATCATCGATAAGGAAAAGTGCGTCGCCTGCGGCCTGTGCTGCCAGATGTGCCCGGATCTGGCGATTACGATAGTAGAGACGAAACAAACGCCCGATGCGCAAGCGCAGGGATAAAAGCAATTACGAAAGTTTTTGCATTGTAGTGCAACAGGAGCTTAGATCGTTTTGAGTAAAAAGACAGATAAGGTTTTACTAAAAGGTAACGAAGTAATGAGCGAAGCCGCCATCCAGGCGGGTTGCAGATTTTTTGCCGGTTACCCAATCACCCCCCAGAATGAAGTCCCGGAATACATGTCGCGCCGCATGCCAGAGGTCGGCGGAGTTTTCATCCAGGCTGAGTCCGAGCTTGCCGCCATCAACATGATATTCGGAGCGTCGGCGACAGGGACCCGCTGCATGACAAGTTCCTCATCGCCCGGCATCAGCCTGAAACAGGAGGGCATCAGCTATATCGCAGCCGGCGAACTTCCATGCGTTATCGCCAATATGCAGCGGGGCGGTCCGGGCCTCGGCAACATCCGAGCCTCGCAGGGCGATTACTACCAGTCCGTAAAAGGCGGCGGACACGGCGATTACCGCCTCATCGTTCTTGCGCCATCAACGCTGCCGGAACTTTACCAGCTTACGCAAAACGCCTTTGACTATGCAGATTACTACCGCATTCCGGTATTGATGCTCGGCGACGGTATTTTGGCCCAGATGGCAGAACCGGTCGAACTTACCCCCTACAAGCCGATCCTGGAAATCCCCGAAAAGGATTATATTCTTGACGGCTGCGAAGGTCGTGAGCCCCGCGTTATAAAGACGCTTATGCTTGGCAGTGTCGATGCTCTTGTCCAGCACAATATCCATCTGCAGAAAAAACACGAAAAGATCACCAGCGAGCTTCAGCTTGCCGAAAACTACATGGCCGATGATGCCGAAATCCTGATCGCCGCATACGGAATGACCGCAAGAGTCGCAAAGGGCGCAATAAATGTTGCCCGTGACAAGGGTCTTAAGGTCGGGCTTATCCGCCCGATAACTTTATGGCCATTCCCGGATAAGGCGATGATGGAAGTTGCAAAAACTGCCCGCAAGTTTCTCGTAGTAGAAATGAGCAACGGCCAGTTCATCGACGACGTAAAGCTCGCCATCCAGTGCAGCAAACCCGTCGAGTTCCAGGGAATAGGCGGCGGATGGTACCCGTCGGTAGAAGGAATCCTTGAGAAGGTCGAAGCAATCTATAATTCAAACTGACCGATTGGCCAGTTTGAGAATTACAAATTACGAATTATTAATTACGAATTGAGGATTCGGCCTTGCGGCCGAGGCTATTATATGGAATTTTGTCGTAAAGAAACTCAAAAAGATGTCAGGACGCATTACTGTCCCGGTTGCGGTCATGGTATTGCCCATCGGCTCGTCGCTGAGGTCCTCGCAGAACTTGGCGTTCGCGGTAAAACTATCGGTACTGCGCCGGTCGGTTGTGCGGTTTTGCTGTATAACTATTTCAACTGTGACATTATCGAGTGTGCCCACGGCCGAAGCCCGGCTGTCGCAACGGCCATAAAACGCCTCCAGCCGGACAAGGTAGTCTTTACTTATCAGGGCGACGGCGACCTTGCCGCTATCGGCATGGGCGAGACGATCCATGCGGCAAACCGCGGCGAAGACATCACTGTAATATTCATCAATAACGCTATATACGGAATGACTGGCGGGCAAATGGCACCGACGACATTGCTCGGACAGAGTT
Organism: Phycisphaerae bacterium; assembly: GCA_021736615.1. The sequence continues at coordinate 2,124 of JAIPFN010000074.1, forward strand.
CGACGACCTCCGAGTCAGGCCGCGGTAATAACCAGGAAGGCCCGCCGATCAAGGTCTGCGAACTGCTTAGCAATCTTGACGGCGTTACTTACCTCGAACGTGTCGCCGTAAGCACGGCAAGGGATACGATCAAAGCAAAGAAGGCCATCAAGAGGGCGTTTCAAAATCAGATCGATCACCGCGGATTTTCACTCGTCGAGGTGCTTTCCATGTGTCCGACCGACTGGAAGCTTACCCCCGTTCAGGCATTGGATTTTGTTAATACGGATATGAAGTCGATATTTCCGCTTGGAATATTTAAGGAAAAAGATGGTAGATAAAGAAACCCAGATAGTTATCGCCGGCTTTGGCGGCCAGGGCATCGTCCTGATCGGTAACATCATCGCCCGCGCTTGCGTTATGGAAGATAAACATGTCGCCGGTATGGTTTCGTATGGCGTAGAGATGCGCGGCGGGACGGCAAATGCGACAGTGGTAATTTCAGACAGCGAGATCGCAAGCCCCTTCGTCAGCAAACCAGACGTAGCTATAATTCTCAATCAGCCATCCCTCGATAAGTTCGAGAGTCAGATCGCCGAAAACGGCACTGTAATCTTGAACTCATCGATGATAACACGCGATGTAGAAAGAAAAGATCTCGATGTTGTACATGTAGAAGCTGCCAAAATAGCCCGTTGGCTCGGAAATGCAAGGGTCGCCAATGTCGTCGCCTTGGGTGCCTTTATCGCAAAAACCGGCATACTAAAAACCAGGAGCATCGACCAGTCCATTGAGGAGCTTTTCGCAAAGAAAAAAGCAGCACTGATAACGATAAACAAAAAAGCCCTGATTGAAGGAATAAAAGCAGTTTCAAAAAAATAATAATGCGGCTTTACTTGTCACCTTTAACCTGTCACTTGTCACCAAAAAAAAGACAGGGCCAAGCTTGCTGGTGCTTTTCCCTGCCTTCGTTTCTTATTTGATATTAATAATTTTTTTCAATTCCTTTTCAGCTTTCGGTTTTAAATCAAATTATTAAAATCTTAAAGATTCTAAGCTTAATACGGCTGGAACTTTTCTGTGTTCTGCGAAATACCTGAAAATGCGTCAAACATCCGAGACCAGATAATTTAGAATGTCCCGCTTCATCTCATCCCTTGATTTTCCAAAAAAAATCACATGATCCGAGTCCGGATACTCTATGATCTTGGGTTTTTGCTTGAATTTGTTTAGAACCTTAAGCGTTTTCTTTATATTGATAACCCTGTCCTTACCGGCGAGCAGGGCCAGTGACGGAGTTGTCATTTTGTCAAGATTTTTTGATATGTACAAATCGATCATTCTCGCCTGGTAAAAATCGCTTGCTCTTGGCGAGTGCGTCCTTAATTTGTCATTATAGAGGAAATAGAGAGCTTTTCCGTCAGATGTGAACATTTCGTCATTCTTTATCGGCGTCCGCACATTGAAATACATTCGCGGCAGTTTGTCTATCGCTATCAACATTTTTTCTTTCGGTGTCGGACTAACTTTGACCGAAAGTCCCGGTGATAAATATATCAAGGAATCGTACCTGTCAGGATCTTGTATCGCACAGGCCGTCGCCAGTTTCGCTCCAAAGCAAATTGAAACAAGGTGCATTTTAGCGACGGGGTTTTCAATTCTCGCGATTCTTGTCAATTCCGTTACATCATCGATCCAGTTCTGGTATTTCCCGAAGTTCCTGCAATTCAGCCCCGAACCTCTCCGGTCCAGCCCATAGGTCCGTATTCCGTCAACGGCAAGGGCGTCGGCCATCTCGTCAAACCACCCGGCATGACTTTCAAGTCCGTTAAGAAATACAAAAACATGCTCCGGGCAATCAACCTTCCATTTATTATAATATATCCCATGGCCGTCTGCCGACATAAAGATGCAAATCTCAAAATCATCACAGCAGGAAACCGGCTCGTCCAAAACAGTTTCAAGCCGAATAATTCTTTTCAAGCTACCGTGTTTCTCCCTAAGCCGCTCCAAATCGATCCGCGCACGTTCCCTGTATTCGACACTGTCGATAGTAAGTCCGTCGCGATAAGTAAAAGGAAGATGACTTTTCATTAGATAATTATCCACGTAGGGTGGGCCGTGCCCACGCTGTATAAATCTTGAATATCCAATAACGAACAAGGAATAACCAATAACCAAATAAAAAACATTCAAGCCTGTACTTTTTTACTTCCTTGTTCGATATTCCTTGTTGGATATTGGATATTCTTTTTTAAATTAGTTATAGGCTCCGCTTTCCTCGATCCATTCTTTTGTCATCGCCAATCCGTCGTCAATGTCTACATTATTTTTAAACCCGAGCTCTTCTTTCGCCTTGGATATGTCGAACTCCAGGTTCAGGCTTAAAAATTTCAGTCGTGTTTTCGTCAGCAGCGGCGGCTCTTTTTTGTGCAGCAGTTTCGCCGATCCTTCCATAAGGCTTGTAGCGATTTTAGCGACCGGCACCGGCAGATGCTTTTGCGGCCGCTCATATCCCCAAAGGTCGGCGACCTTATAAATAAATGTCTGCATATCCAGGCCCTTGTCGTCGTTAGCGATATTGTAAACCTCGCCGATGGAATCTTCTGTCCGGGCAGAAGCGGCAACGGCATCGGCAAAATTGCCTGCGTAATTCAGATTCAGCATATTATTGCCGCCCCCAATGAAAATAAAGCCGTTGCTCTCCAGTTTGCTCAGGATACGCTTCAAAAATCGCCTGTCGCGCGGCCCGTACATAAACCCCGGCCGAAGCACCGTCACCGGCAGACCGAACTTATGAAACCGCCAAACAAGCTTTTCCGCCTCGATCTTCGTATCGATATACGGGTCATGCGATTTGGCATAGTCGGTCTCAACCCCTGTGTTGTAGTGGTTCTTAAACCCCATCACCGCCAGGCTGCTGACAAAGAAAAACCGCTTAACTTCATTTTCCAAAGAAGCCTCAAGCAGGTTAGCCGTCCCCTCGACGTTCGTTTTCCACGAAATCTCTTTCGGAATCCACTCCTCGGTCATCGCCGCGACATGAAAAACCCGGTCGATTCCCTGCGTCGCTTCGTGCAGCGAAGCCAGGCTCGTCAGCGAGCCGTAGCGAATATCGGCGCCGATATGTTTTAGATAAGTAGTATCGCTCGTCTCACGTGCAAGCGCGATAACCTGCTCACCGTCTGCAATCAATTTCTCAGCAACATGACTGCCCACAAACCCCGTAGCGCCTGTAACAAGATTTTTCATGATAATTTCCTCATCTATATTTTAATGTATTTTCTCAGTCAAGTAGGGTGGGCCATGCCCACGCTGTATATATCTTGGATATCCAATAATGAACAAGGAATAACCAATAACCAATTAAAAGCATCCTGACCGCTTCTTTAAT
>JAIPFN010000075.1 GCA_021736615.1 Phycisphaerae bacterium
CGAATCTTATCAACTCGTCTTTGGTGTCTTCCGCCGACGAAATCTGTTGTAAGCCACGTTTCTACAATCTTGCGAAGCGCAGACGAACCAAGAAGATCGCCCGAAAGACAAAGAACATTTGCATCATTATGCTGTCTGGATATCTGTGCGTTAAGCTCGTCAAAACAAAGAGCTGCTCTTATACCCTTAACCTTATTTGCCGCGATACTCATGCCGATACCGGTACCGCATACAAGTATTGCTCTCTCGGCTTTTTGCGTAGAAACCGCTTCAGCGGCAAGATAAGCCACGTCAGGATAGTCAACCGGACTGTCGCCAGTCGAACTTAAATCCAGGCATTCATGGTTGAGCTGAGCAATGATCGCCTTGACCTGCTCGATCGCTTTAACTCCACGATGGTCACATGCTACTACAATTTTCATATCATCATCTCGCATAATCTATTGTCCAAAGCCCGTTCTATAATGCGGGCACACTCGTTATATACGTCAAAACCGCCGCCGATCGGATCAGGAATATCTTTATCACCGTCAAGCAGAAAACATTTAGATTCTGCCTCAGGGTACATCTCTAGAACACCGTCGACATGCCCGCCGGTCATTGCGAAAATAATATCGCCATCTTCGATCATCTCAACGGTCAAAAACCTGCTCCGATGCAAGCTGGAATCAATACCCTTCTGCTTGCAGATATCGACAACCTCACTGCTCGCAGGCGCACCATCAATGCCGAACACACCGGCAGATGAGATTTTATAACCTTTTTTTTCCAGTTCGTCAACATTACATTCAAGTTTTTCCGCGATATATTTTTTACAAAAATACTCTCCCATAGGACTGCGGCAGGTATTCCCCGTGCAAACAAACAATATCCGCATTAATGACATATCTTCTATCTCCCCTATTTTAACAGCGCCCTCGCGTAAAATCGTAATATTCCCCGAGCTGACCTTAACTACAGTGCTGTTAATCTGGTATCGGCAATCACCGGAATTACCATCAGAATCAATAACCATATCCACCCGCCCGTCAAGCTGATCTATTACCATTTTGGCAGTTAGCGCAGGCTCCTGACCGCTAAGATTGGCACTCGGAGCAACCACCGGCCACTTACAGGCCCCAAGCAAAGCAATCGCAACAGGACTATCGGGACACCGAACCCCCAGAGTACCCCCTTGGTACAAAATATCGAATAATTCCGCGGAAACACGTTTTTTCTGCTCAGCCAGATCGGCCTCGGAAAGCTCAAAGACTATAGTAACCGGCCCCGGCCAACAGTTTTCGATCAACTTGCAGGCCCGAAACGACAAACGGGGGATGTAATCGGTAATGGACTCTATTTTCGCAATGTGCAAGCTGTATCGCTTGTCAGCCGGCCTTCCCTTAGCCTCGTCAAGCCTGGCAAGCGCAGATTCCTCGGCCCTGCACGCAATGCCGTACACTGTCTCCGTAGGAAAGGCCACAAGCCCCCCGCCGTCAACAACAGCCGCAGCCGCCCGAATCTTGCCCGAATCAATATTTAAAGGATCAACCCTGATAATCTCAGTAATCATGCGATAAGATTACCCGAAAACCAAAACAATGTCACCAAAAAAAACAAAAACCATGCCATATCATAAACAATTTTCTTATCACTCTGGACATGTACTCCACGTATTATAAGCTCCGGCTGACCATTGCCCACGGGATGGCTGTAAAGTTTGTACTGGCCAGATGGAATATTAAAGAAACGGCATTTCCCGTCTTTATCACAGTACGCTCGATAGAACTTGCCATTTAATTGAACTCCATCTTGACCAATCAAATAAGGTGCCTAAGCCTTTTAGTTCATTCTCTTTATTAATAATTGTCATTACTACTTGCTTTGAAGTTACAACACAGTTTGGGGTAATATAGGTTATCTCATAGGTGAGTTCCTTACGGTTTTCTGAACCTATATTGGGCGCACGGTGTTGCAACGATCGTATAATTTCAACTTCACTGTCAGCATTTACACCCCTGGGGAGAGCTATGTGAACCTTAGCTTCGTTTTTACTGCCGGCAAAAATCTTTTCCGGAACATCCACTTCTAAGATACGCGGCATCGGAAAAACTGACGCTCGACTTACACCGCCAGAGCCATTAACCAACGCCTCATCAATTTTTTTTGCCATAGTCATAACTAAATCTGGAGATAATCCGGCTGGGATGAGTCTGTCTTTAAACAGATGAAAACTAACATAAACATTGTCACGTACAAAGTCAATCCTTTGTGTTGTCCACCCACGAGCCCTATTGCCGATTTCCTTACTAAGATTCTTATCCGGACCGACGGAAGTCAAAGATCCTTCAAATTTTTCAACCGCGGATTTATTGTCAGCAAAAACCCCTATTATCAATTGTCCTACTACACCATTATTCTTCAGCAGTGCGAATCTATGCCCTGCTCGTCGTGCACCGGAATTTCGACCAACGGTCCGCTCGTCCCAAATGATAGCATCACGAATCAGATTGTTCGGGTCAATAATCGGATTGCTCCAGTGTCCTCGCATACCGTCACTTCGAGCGATAGACATTTCTTTCCCAGCAATAGTCTGCATTAAAGCATTCGGATTTACACCTGTAACAACACCCTTTTCCTCTGAGCGAGAATTTATGGTATCTGAGGTTTTCGGGTTTTCCGCGCAGGGCGCTCCCCAGTTAGGCCGTGGCTCTGTCCAACTGTCGGCATAAGCATCGAAACTACCCGGCCTGGAAGTAATCTTTGTGACGCACCATCCGGACAGATCCTGGTTAAACGACTTAGCACCGCAAAACATCTTATCCATGTTGGTAACGTTGGAGGTATCCCAGCGGCCTATGTCCTGGTTAAACGATGTCGTGCTTGCGAACATAGTTTTCATGTTGGTGACGCTGGAGGTATCCCAGCTGCCTATGTCCTGGTTAAACGACTTGGCACCATAGAACATCCAGCACATGTCGGTGACGCTGGATGTATCCCAGCCGCCTATGTCCTGATTAAACGATGTCGAGCTGAACATACTCAACATGCTTGTGACTCTGGAGGTATCCCAACCGCTGATGTCATGGTTAAAAGACGTCGCACCTGCGAACATCGCGCTCATATCGTCGACGGCTTCAATCCCCTCCGAAGAAGACGGTACAGAAACGAGATTCGTACACTGATAGAACGCAGCGCCCATGCTGGTAAAGCCCACTCGCCCCCAGCTATCGACTCTTACAAGCTTCGCTTCCTCTAAATAAGGTAATCCGCTGCCGTTGGCTCCGCTATTGTACGCCGTTACTCTGCCGGTAACCGAGACTCTGTAGATCCCGTCAACACCGTAGTCATGCACATGAGGGCCGGGAGTGGTTACTTTAGTGATATTGCCATCACCCCAGTCGATGGTAGCGTCCACGACACCTGCCAGTGCCAGAGTGACCGTCATTGTACCACCGTCGGGTTGGTCGTTGTCAAGGCTCGTATTCCATACCGTCACGAAAGAAGAATGCTCATTAACCCGCACATCAGCCTTTTTATATGAGTTTTTTGTCAAAGCAAACCCTGTCGGTATCAGAAGTGCCATTATCAAAAGAATCGCGATAAACGACGGCTTCCAATCCGCCTTGACACCGCTCGAATCTTTTTGGATCAATCGACAAATTCTTTCAAACAGGCTGCCTCCGCTTGCCGCTACTGCAAGATCGGATTGGCCGGGTTTTATGCCTTCAAATAGGGCGAGTGTTTTGGCATAGGCGATTTTATCACCGCTTACCTTTACTGCTATGTCGTCGCAGCAATTTTCACGCTCGACCCTGATCTTCTTTGAAATCCACCAGACTGCCGGGTGGTAGAAACCCAGTATCTCCACGCAGGTCTGAAGCATGTTGACCAGGTAATCGCATCTCTTTATATGAGCCAGCTCGTGGGCGAGTATCGCTTCGATCTGCTCTGCGGAGAAACCCGTAAGAACACTGGCAGGAAGAAGTATTACCGGTTTTAGCCAGCCGATTACCGTAGGTGAATGCACAAGTGCCGACTCGACGACCTCTATCGCCCGGTTAACACCCAGGATTGCCTGCAGCTCTTTGAGTTTGCGTTGCAAGGGCTCCTCTACGGGCTTGACCATCCGTCGCCTTAATCTCCGCAATTGCGTCCAGCCGCCCAGATACCACACAGAAAGACCAGACACACCGACAAGCCATGCAATGACTATATAAGGCAGATTTGGCTCAAGAGCATCGGTGATCCTTTGTCTTAAAGGAATCGCAGGAGAAGCAGCGATATTTTCGATAGCAAGCTCTGTCTCTATTGCGGGCATTCCCAGGCTAGCAGGACTTTCAACTTCAACCGGCATTGAAACAAATGCAACAGGTTCAGGCGCAAGAGCAACCGCCGCTTCCGGCTGCGAATAAGGCTCGTCAACGCCAATCAAAGTCATTGTTATCGCAGGCAGCAAGACTACCGTCACTAGAGCCAGGCAGGTTACTATATAACGCAGGTTAGCAGAAAACTTGCGTAACAATTTCAGCAGAATCGCCAAAGCCAAAGCGACCATTGCAGCTTGCCAGACGAAATGAACCAGCACCCATCCAAGCCTTTGTACAGTTGCTTGTATAAGAATATTCTCCAGAAACTCCATCGCTATTTCCTTTCATTCTCATTGAACATCTTAATTATTGTTTCCCGTTCTTTCGAAGAAAGCTTCTTCGCGGAAAGCAATTGCATCACCAGCTTTTCCGCCGACCCCGAGAATGCTTTATCAAGAAAATCTGTCAGCAGTTGCCCTTGTGTCTTTTCCTCCGGCAGCGCGGGCGTATAGATGTGCCTGTATTTTGAGTCGTCCCGGACCAGCAGCCCCCTTTCAAGCATAACCTGCATAACCTTAAGAGTCGTGGTGTATCCGACGGGCTTGGTTTTGTTTACCGCCACATGTACTTGCTTGACCGTGCTTGGACCGTTATCCCAGAGAAACCTGAGAACTTCAAGCTCGCCGTCGGTCGGCTGTGGAAACTCCTGTTTCGACATTTTATTCTCCTGTTAAAATCAGTTAGTTTATCACTGAAATAAATAATATACGATAAAAATCGTAATGTCAAGTAAAAGCACGAGAAAAATCGTACTTTTTACAATTTTTTTACATTAACAGGCAAAATTGCCATTAAAGCCCCTTCCCATGTCGCCTGTAAGTGCCTTTGGAGGCACACCGCCTGAACATATTTCTCCCGTAAAACAGCCTGAAAATCGATCTTTTCAACGTTAGTTCAGCGATTCATCCACAATCCCCTTGCTTAATCCTTGCAAAAATGGTATAGTGCAAGCCATAGTCCGGATACATCGGGCCAGGCAGCATTTGGAGCGAACGAAGAAACCGTATGTGACTTTAGGGAAGGTGAAAGGGTTCAGAAATCATGAAAGTACGCACTATTTATACCCGAACATGGGTGCGTTATCTGATTGGCCTCCTGATAAGAGATTTTGCCAGATCTATTGCCTTTGGCCTCTTAATGCTC
>JAIPFN010000076.1 GCA_021736615.1 Phycisphaerae bacterium
TGCTAAATGGCGAAAAGACCTCGGTCTTCCTGAGTTGCGTTTTTATATTGGCGAACTCAGTACTAAAACTGTCTGGGGCATGGATAATCGCAGCAATATGTACGCTATCAGTCTTGCCCAGAAAAAAGTGTGCCGGGAAGATGACCTGGTCGAATATATCCCCACAAACCATGTCGGCCTCAGAACCAAAAGCAACAACGGTCTTCACTATCACTATGGGACTCTCGGTAATTTGGAGCATGGTCACAATTATGCCACCGCATACCTTAGAAATATTGGCAAATTAGAAACGGTCGAACGAACTCTGAATAAATGGCCCTACGAAAAAGGCAGTACCGTCAAACTCTTCGTTCTGGCCGGACACCGCAACATGGAGGGTGAGGTATCCTTTGTTGAAAATCTTAAAAAATTGAATGACCATAAGGAATTGGCCAAAGATAATATCAAGGTGCCGTACAGCTATAGTCTGGGCGGCGGTTATAAAGTGTCAAAAGGCTTCGAGCCTTTAGGTCCCGCCGGTATGTATGACACCTTTGGACCTGAATTAAGTTTTGGCTCTAACTTGCAAAATAAAGTTAATGGCAATATCGCCATCGCCAAGTTCACTCACAGCGGTTCACAGATCATTGATTGGACTCCCGAAGGCAGCGAGGCCAGGTCACGCAATCTTTACCCGGCATTTATCGCCTATATCCAGTCGCAAGTCAAAGCTCTTGAAGATAAGGGCCACAAAGTTAAAATCGAAGGCATTTTTTATCATGTAGGTGAAAACGATATGTGTTTTCCAAGCTATAAAACAAATGCGGCCAAATGGGTTAAACTTTTTGTTGAGCAAAGCCGCAAAGATATGAAACAAAAAGATCTAAAGTGGTTTATCAGCCAGCAGCGGCCCCCAATATTCGAAGGCGCCAACAAAACAGATGTCATGGCCCAGCTTGAAGAATTTGCCAGTACCGACAATAACACCTTCCACGTCAAAGCACCCGGTTTGGTCAAAGAAGACGAACACATTCTTATGGACACCGAAGCCGTGATCGAGCTTGGACAACTATTATCCAATACATATCTGGAGCAAGTAAAATGATTAAAAGCAATCGTATGAAAGCCAAAAAAAGTCTTACTTTTATCGAACTTATGTTTGTCGTCGCTTTAGTAGTTTTGCCCGGTGCGGCAATGCGGTGTGTCGCCGGCGAACTGCCCAACATCGTGATTGTCTATACTGACGATCTCGGCTTTGGGGATCTTTCCATTTACAATTCAAAGGCGGCTTACAAGACGCCTCGGATTGATCAAATGGCAAGGGAGGGTATAATGTTTACAGACGCGCACAGCCCGTCTACTATTTGTTCGCCTTCTCGTTACGGACTTTTCTCCGGGCAGCAGATTTACAGGTCTACCGGCCGTGGCGGCGGAGCCTTTGAGGGGCCGGGCGGTCCGAGCTATCTTAAACCGGGTACGCTAACCATCGGTGACATGCTTCGGTCCAAAGGATACCGTACGGGTGTTTTCGGTAAGTGGCATGTGGGGCTTACCTGGTACGATGATAACGGCAAGCAACTGAGAGGTGGTTTTGCCAATTCTAAACTGATCAATTACGAAAAGAGTACACCTCTAATTGATGGGCCAAATAACAGGGGATTTGATGAGTCATTCATCACGCCTAACTGTCCCAATACCGACCCTCTTTATGTATACATCGAAAACGGCATGGTTAAGGTTCCGGCTACCGTGGTGCATGACCCCAAGAACCTGGACAACCTGGACGGATGGCTGTGGGATAATGACAGAGGGTTTATGTCGGTCGGATACGATTTTGATAATGCGGATAAAATCTTCTACGATAAAACCATGAAATTCATTACCGATCACCTTGACCGTAAAACGAAAAAACCTTTCTTTGCGGTCCTGTCAACACAGATCGCCCATGCTCCGGTGCTTCCGGCAAAAGAGTTTCGGGGCAAGACCGAAGGAGGTCCCAGGGGAGATTTCGTTTTTGAACTGGATGTACTGGTAGGGCGGCTGCTTGACAAGTTGGATGAGTTGGGCGTCGGTGATAATACGCTCATTCTTTTTAATTCCGACAATGGTGCAGAAACTGTTCATTATCACCGGATGCTGCAGGAATATAAACACAATGCTTCCGGCCCGTGGCGCGGTATGAAACGTGACGGCTGGGAAGGGGGGCATCGAGTTCCATTTATCGCACGCTGGCCCAGAGCCATTCCAGCGGGGCAGGTTACAAAACAAATGACAAATACCACGGATATCTTTGCTACACTGGCTTCGGTTGTTGGCTATGAGTTGAAAGAAAAAGATGCCACAGATAGTTTTGATATGCTGCCCGTTATGCTGGGGATTCAGGACAAAGACAAATCCGTCCGACCGCATTTGATAACACAGAGTTTCAGAGGGGAATTTCAATTGCGGCAGGGCGATTGGAAATACCTTGATCACATGTTGTCAGGAGGCAATGACTATTCAAAGGCTTTTAATGGTCAATACTTTCTGCCCGAAACGGAACCTGATGCGACAGGACAATTATTTAATCTGAGTAAAGATCCCGAAGAAACCACAAACCTTTTCTTTAAGGAATCCGAAAAACGCAAAGAACTCCAGCAATTGCTGCGTAAATTGAAAGAAAGTGGACGGAGTGCACCCAAAGCAAGGAAACCCATTGGCATTGAAAATATTCCCGTAATAACCCGAAAAAATAAAAAGAACAACTCCTAATACTAATACCAATTGTGTTTTGTAAGCGTTTATATAGAAAATGTTGGTTTAAGTTAATTTTCCCACAGAAAGGGTTTAAGATGTATCGAAATCTAGTTTTGTCGTGTTTGTTATTGGCGTTGTTTTCGTTCGGAATTGTTCATGCTCAGGATAGACCGGCTAATATGCCTCGTGAGGATGTGGTCGAAGTTCCGGCTATTGGAAAAGGTCTGTGCGTCAGCAATGTTTTCCAGGCAAACATGGTTCTCCAGCGGGACAAACCCGTTACTATCTGGGGTTGGGCGGATCCTGGCGAGAAAGTTACGGTCTCGTTTGCAAGCCAGACCGCACAAACCACCGCCAATTCTGATCGGTCGTGGAAAGTGACTCTAAAGGCAATGCCGGCTAACAGCACTGCCCAGGTGATGAGCATCAAAAGCAAGAGCAAGGCTTTCAAGCTTGAAAACATTCTCATTGGTGATGTATGGGTCCTTGGCGGACAGAGTAATATGGAATTTCCGATCAGTAATATTGATGACGGAGAACTGGAAATAGTTTCGGCGAATTTTCCACAGATCCGACTGCTCAGTATGCCCGTGGGCAAGGGTTTTGATTCGGTTAAGAGTTTTCAGCGGCTTTATGAGTGGAGTTCGTGGTCCAGCAGGCATTTCCGCAAAGGTGACTGGGACGTTTGTACGCCTGAAATGGTCAAAGAGTTTACGGCGATAGGGTATGTGTTCGGCAGGCGTCTGCAGATGGCAACACAGGTTCCTATCGGATTGATCGACACGTCAATCGGCGGGACCACGGTAGAAACATGGACACCCAGGCAAGTATTAGAAAAAATCAAAGGTAAGGAAACAGTTGATCTGCTTCAAGGATGGAAAGAAAAGATCGAAAGCTACGATCCCCAGGCCGACCTGCAAAAGCAAATCGATGATTATAATAATTGGGTCAAAAAAATGAAAGAACAGGGTAAACCGATCCCTGCCGACCGGAAGACTCCTACTGAACCGCGTCCGGGCCCTGCCGCTGATAAAAATCGTCCTGGCTATTGCTATGCAAGTGTTATACAACCGCTTGAAGGCCTCTCCGTTGCCGGTGCTGTTTTCCACCAGGGATACAATAACTGTTTTGCCGGTTCTGACGGAGCAAAAATGTACTACCAGGTTTTTGGGGAAATGATCACCAGCTGGCGTTCGGCTTTTAATGACCCGCAGTTGCCTTTTGGTATCATCTCATTGTGTACCGGCGGCGACCCTCAAACCATGGATAATTTCCTTCCGCCTATGTACGATGCAGGCGCGCTTATCAGGGAGGCTCAGTACAAGACTTTCCGCGATTTTTATGATGCAGGCGATAAGAACATCGGTTTTGTAAGCTCTTTCGATCAGCGGAAAAGCTGGTACCACCCACAGATCAAGGTACCTGTAGGCGAACGGACGGCTAAATGGGCGCTCGTTTCTAAATATGAAATCCTGAAAGGCAGTGATTACTGGCTTCCACCAACGATCAAAGAGGTTAAAGTAACCAAAGATTCAATCCAGCTTAACATGAGCACCTCTATCAAGACAAAAGATGAGAGTGACACCAAATTGATGGGCTTTGCCATCGCAGGCAAGGATCGTCTTTTCTATCCTGCCGAAGTTAACTGGTATACCGACGGTGTACGTGACAGCCGTAACCGCCTAAGCTATAAAAAGGACATCCTTGTTCTTAGTAGCCCGTTTGTTCCAAACCCGGTCCATTACCGTTACGCATGGGCAAGAAATCCGTTGGCCAATTTAACCAACAGCATGGGGATTCCAATTGCTACACAGCGTAGCGATGATTGGCTCCTCGAAGAAACTCCGGTTAAGGTTAAGGATTTCGAGAATAAAAACAGCCGTCAGATTTCCGGTGAACTCAGAAAAATGCTTAAAGAAGCTGATATCGAACGGCGTTACAAAGAGGCCGAAGCGACTGTTGCAGAACTGAAACCAATTATAGAAAAGGCTAACGTCGAAAAGGCAAAGAAAAAGTAAGTCAAGTCAGGAAGATAAATATTTGTATACTAAGGGATAGCTATGAAGAATATTCTATTTAAGTTTTGTGTATTGTTTTTTGCAGCGGCAGGTATTTTTGGCAGTGCTAATGCTAAACAGGAAATTAGTGCCGATCTTGACGCAGAGTACACCAATGAATTCTACGTTATTAAGGCTCAGAGTCCTCTCCATCGCAACAATAAAATTAACGAGCAGGTTTATCGCCCGGATTTGCTGACGCTGGATACGGATCGGGACCCAACCGATGTGATCTTCCGACGTACCGACGCACTGGTCAGCCATATTAAAACATTGCCTGGTGCGCCGGATATGACAAAACTACAGGGCCTTTTGAATAATTTTCGAGTTCGCCTGACAAATACCGACGTCAAGGATGTCGAGGCGAGGTTGAAATTGTTTAAAGAGATCGCCCATGTGCGCCGGGAAATCACACTGAGCAATCCGCTGCTGGACTTTTCGAAGGTTCTGTTCGTCAAAAGTCAACTTAGCGGGACGTGGCACTGCTGCGATCAGTATTTTGGTAAGAACTACCGTCCCGGCGGAGGTGTTTACGTTCTTTCGGATGTTTTTGGGCCAAATCCCAAACTTGTCGATCTGCTAGCCGATTCCGTTGTTCAGAATGGTCGGCTAAAAGGTGAAAAACTTGATGGTTCGTTTCTCAGTCCCGAGCTTTCTTTTGACGGTAAGGAAATCCTTTTTGCTCA
>JAIPFN010000077.1 GCA_021736615.1 Phycisphaerae bacterium
CATGAGCACACCCGGTCGCCCAGATACTTGCTTCGTAGTTTTCTGTCTTTATGTCTCTTCGTGCGTAGATATTAAACAGCTCCGGGTGAAGCGGCCGCTGATACAAAGAGAATGAAAGATCGCGTATTAAAACATCGGTCTTTGGATTATCCATTTATTTCCCCTGTCATTGGATTGTCCTTTAATTATTAAGTAACATTCGATTAACTGATGTTTCCTATTATACAAAAAAACCTATGTCGAGTTCAAGCTAATTATTAGTACTGATACGGCCATTTTCGCCCCTTATCGGACGAATATTTTGCAAGTGTGGATGATTAAAAGACTAACGAATGCATAAAAATTTTAAAAAAATTTACGACTTTTTTATATCCCGATAAAACCACTTTTCAGCCCTCTCAGGGCGTATTTTGCCAAAAAAAATGAATATGAAATGCCGTTTACCCAGACCTCCCAAAGCCCCTGATTTCCATCATAATCCTCCTAATCCTCCCAGTCTATCTTTGATCCGATTTACAGTAACCAATATGCCCCATTTTATTCGATATTCAATATTCCGTATTGGATATTGGATGTTCACTCTTCCCCTCAAACTTTTCCCATTACGCCTATGGCGATGCTGAATGCCAGAGCATCAATGCCACTATGATGTCATAGAATATGTGCGTCCCGGCTGCAATAGCAAACCCACGGATTGCGAAGATCGCGGCAAAATATATTCCTGCAAGTACCCTGAAAGTAAACTCGCTCAAGACGAATGGGTCACCGTGTACAAATGAACCGTTGATGAAATAAACATGGTGGTGTACGCTAAACAGAACTGCCGAAATGAGGACTGAAAGGACTATCGAGCTTTTGCGAGTTACCATTAGGAAGTCCTGAAACAGCATCATAAGCAGCGAGATCAGTATCAATCGAAACACCAGACCTTCATAGATTCCGGCACCAATGCTGGTTACCAGATTTTGTAAAAAAGTGTTTGTTGTCTCCGATGCAAGCAACTGCGCAGCTTGCTGAGAGACAGATCTATTAATTGTAAGGCAAAGCACGATCAGCGGAACGGCAAGCAGAATACATTCGATCGTCATCGGTACAAAGTCATACGCCCTGACTTTCCATTGTGTTTTCGACGTTATCTGAAGTGCAAGCAGAATAACCATCACAACCAAAGGAGTCGCTATCCACGTCATCCTCGCCGGAAAGTTTAGATAGTCCATCAGCAGATTTTGTATCCACGCAAACGAAACAACCCGCACCTGCGTATTGCCGAGCGAGCTGCTGAGAACATCCGTGCTGATAAGAAAGGTCCCGATCTCATACAGCACAATAAACCCGACAAGGTAAGTCAGCGCGTAGATCGGCCGCGACGTCCGGTCGAGATAAGAATCTTTCGTGAACTCAAACAGTTGACTTGAGCTGTTTTTTTTATTATCATCATTCATATAAAGCGGATTCTAACATAAAGCGGCCGGAATATGAAGCATTTTCTGATCAAAACAAACGCATGGACCGCAAAAAAATTAATGAGCTTAAACTAACCGAAAGGACTCGTTTATGGCAGAGCCGAATTATATCAAGCTCCAATCGTTTTGGGTCACTGCCTGGTCGCAATACCTGAAGGATCGTGATGCCAGATCTTTGTTGTTGCCGATGTGTCCGGGTCTCGACAGGATATCGCTTGAATATTTAGATCGTATTGTATGGCTGTACAAGCGTTTCTTTGACGATGACATGCTTTTCGAAAAGACAACCATAGACCAGCGGTATGCATGGTGCGCAGAGGATATTCGCAAGGCCCCTTTATTCGAGCAATTCAAGGTTGAGAAAATGCCTGCGATAGAAGCTAAGTATAATTTACCCTCTGATTTATTTAATATATATTTGTTTTTTAATAAGTATTGTCTCGACGAAGTAGATACCGACATCTCATCGCGTATTGACGGCAAGACTATAGTAGACGGCGGTGCTTTTATCGGCGATTCGGCAATTATGTTTTGCGACAATTACGCCCCAAAGAACATACTCGCTTTTGAACCGGCCTATGGCTCGTTTGAAATTTTAAAGCAGGTACTGGCAAAGAGTAATTTGCAGGATAAGGTGATCCCCGTCTTCAAGGGCCTCGGCGACAGACCCGATTCGATGCGTCTTCGAAATACTGGCACAGACGTTGTCAATGCAGGTGCTACTTTTTCAACATGTATGGACAATATACCGGAGGTCGGCGACGAGGTTGAGATTTCCACGATCGATGCCGAGGTCTCTGCCGGCAATTACCAGGTCGGTCTCATCAAGCTCGATATAGAGGGTTTCGAGAAGAAGGCCATAGAGGGTGCTTTGGAAACCATCAAGCGTGACAAGCCCGTTCTGATAATAAGTCTGTACCATAACCCGGTCGACTTCTTTGAGATAAAGCCTTTGCTCGAAAGCCTCGATCTCGGATACAAATTCATGGTCCGCCGCTCAGAGGCAATAATACCCCTCGGCGACATAATCCTGATAGCCTATTAAAGTATAACGCAATGATTACTGACAAACTAATGCAAATACACGATCTCCTGCTCGCCTCTTATGGCGCCCAGGGCTGGTGGCCCGGTTCCGGATGTTTCGAGACGGTCGTCGGTGCAATACTTACCCAGAACACAAACTGGGCCAACGTCGAAAAGGCCATCAACAAGCTAAAGGCCGCCGATGCTCTCGACCCCGACAAACTGTATAACATGGATCAGGACACACTCGCCCAGCTCATCCGCCCAGCCGGTTATTACAACATCAAGGCAGGGCGGCTGAAGAATTTCCTTAACTGGCTCTATGAAAACTACGACGGCAGCCTCGACGCACTGGCAAACATGAGCGTTTATTCATTGCGTGAGGAACTCCTGTCGGTAAAGGGGATAGGCCGCGAGACAGCCGACAGCATTCTCCTATACGCATTCGAAAAACCCGTATTCGTAATAGACACCTATACCGCCCGGGTGCTCATCCGCCACGGCCTCATCGAGCACGAAGCTGACTACGAGCAACTCCGCGACCTCTTCGAGAGCAACCTGCCCCAGGACACAAAGCTATACAACGAATTCCACGCACTGCTGGTACAAGTCGGCAAAAATCACTGCAAACCAACCCCAAAATGCCAAGGCTGCCCCCTACAATCCCTGCCGCATGAGACAGAACAGGCATACTAGACCAGAATGAACTTAACGATAGTACTTGGATATTCGCTATTCCTTGTTCGATATTGGATATTCACACCTTTTTTTAAAAATCTTTTCTCTTATCTCTCTATTTTCCTCTTTTTTCTCGGTGGCAAAAAAGGAAAACAGGCCCAACGTCCAAAAGTTGCAAGCAAAACCCAACCAAACACCTACATCCAAATTTTTTATTTTTAATCTGTCGTTTTGATTTTTGCTTTTTAATCTTTAATTTTAATCCGTGTAATCTGCGTAATCCGCGGATAAAAACTTACCCTGTCGGCTATCCACTCCAGCTTTCCGTTCTAGTTAATCTATCCATGATCGAATCGTGATCGGCAAGCCCCCGTTTTTCCGAGAATACTATTTCCTCGGTATCGTCCCGGACTTCCTTGATAAGTTTTCGCTGCATATCGAACAGTGTCTGTGTCGGCACTTCGTTAAGATTTCGTCGAAGCAGTTCTCCGGTGATCTGGCTAAGTTGCGTCCCGTTAACCCGGATCCGGTGTTCTCTGCCGAGCAGATATTTTTCTCTCAGCCGTTCAAGTTCCATCGCTTGTTCGTTTTTGATTTCAAGTTTAAGCTCTTTGCTCCATATAATAAGCGAAGTCTTACTAACCCCGATTTCCTCGCTGATTTTAGCATAGCTCATACCCTTGGCCCTCAGCCCCACAAACTGTCCGCGTTTTTCAATATCCGACGCCACAAAAACCTCCAAAAAATAAAACAATAATAAATAACCAACAATCAATCAAAAGCTCTCAAAAAAATAAATGAGCATCCGCCGAAGGCGGAATCAATTATCAATAATAAATAATCAATAATAAATCGCAATAGCCTTCTGTATTAGCACGAATCCGCGCGATTTATGCGAAAACGGAAGATTTTTTCGCCCTCCAAAAAAGCTAAGTCGTTTGCTGGCAAGCAATTAAAAAATTATATTTTCTTACCCGATAGCAAGATAGTGTCAGCGTAATTGATGCGAAATCCACCCCGTACCGCCGGCTTCCAACGGGCATAATTCCGTGATGTCGCTGAGCAAAGCGAAGTCCCGATTTATCGGGATAGGGTGGGCCGTGCCCACGCTGTTTTGCTTGTCATTCCCGCCAAAGGCGGGCGCCGAACCTAAACAAAAACAATATCCCCCAACCAAACAAAAACGAAGTAAAAGCGCGGCAGCGCAAGCTGCCCGATCAGAACTCACAAACTCAATTAACCTAAACCCAACCGCTTCCACTTGTCATTCCCGCAAAGGCGCCGAATCCACACTCACAATACCCCTCCCCCAACAAAAACACCAAAAGCACCTCAAGAAAGCCGATAAAATAGCTACAACAGATCAAGTGAGTCTTTAAATAGCAAGAAACCTCAATATTGAACTTTAAACGGAGATTACACAAGACATAACAGGCAATAAATATCGCACGACCGAAAAAGCGGTAAAGAAATGGTAAACCTATGGACAACTTATTTGAGGACTTATCTGTATGACGCAGAGTGTTTTACCTAACCCTGCATCACACCCACTTGTTATAACTCTTTAGCGTCAGGAAGGTTTCTGTCTTTGAAATGCCCTCTACCTTTGAGAGCTGCTCGGTCAGGAATTTGATCAGCCCCTTGTTCGATTCTACCAGCACCTCGATAATCAGGTCGTACTGGCCGGACAGTATCGACACCGACAGCACATTCTCAAGCTCCAGTATCTCCTTCGCCTTGGCGTCGAGCAGCCTGGACTCTGCGATGTTCGCCGTCACCATCGCAAGCTGCTGGTTCTCAAGCACCTGCGGATTCCTAAGCGCTCGTATCTTAACGATCCCGGCGTCCTGAAGTTTCTTAACCCGCTGGCGGATCATCCCCTCCGAAACCCCCAGCTCTTTAGCAATCGTCGTGTTAGACTCGTTCTGCTCGCTCAGCAGTTCGATTATCTTCCAGTCAATTTTATCCGGCTGCATGATCACTCCATAATAGATTTGGGATCGGTGTAATCCAAACCGAGGCTGTCGGCTACTCCCTTGTATACACATTTGCCGCCGTATGTATTCAAACCCCTCATCAGTGCCTTGCTCTGCCTGCAAGCAGCCGTCAGGCCCTTGCCAGCTATCATAAGACCGTACTTCAAGGTGGTACTGGTAAGTGCAATCGTCGAAGTAAGCGCACCCGCCCCGGGCATATCCGCTACGCAATAACGGACAACCCCGGCGATCTCATAAGTCGGTA
>JAIPFN010000078.1 GCA_021736615.1 Phycisphaerae bacterium
ATCTAAATCAACTGGAATACATGCAGGATCAACAGGTGTAGCACCACAATCAATAAGCCAGGTTTGAGCCATAAGTGCAAAGTCTGCAATATTAGTCTTACAATCCCCATTGATATCTCCGGCAAGTCTGTAATGACATACCTCAGCACTTGCAAAAACAGTGGCACATAGAATTGTTAAAATAAATAATCTCTTTACTATATTCATCATTTTCATCATACAGCTCCATATTATAAGTGGAATTTACCCTAATAATTGAATCAACAGTTTCCTCTCTACAGTTTCTAATCAAGAATTGTAGGCAATTATCATACTAATAGAGTGTAACTTTGTCAAGACAAAATGTCTTTATCTCGGGCGAAAATGAAATAAGTTAAAAGGACCAGACCCCATTTTAGGTCGCAATCGCCATTCTAGTCGCTTAAACGACGATTTTGCCCTGTTGAACAAAGATAACCAAAACTAACCGAAAGACAAACCAATAAATAAATGGGACCGGGTCCGATTTTCGGGGTTTTCAAAACCAAAAATATCAAAAGAAAAAAACAACCAAAGTTTTTTTCGCCTCACATTTTCCCCACCGACCACTTACTACTTACCACTCACTAGCATACTCGCAAAGTATAAAATGGTCCCGCCGAAAGCGGCTTCCTCAATTCGTAATTAGTAATTCATAATTAGTAATTGATGACCGCACAGAGGACATTCCCTCTTTGTTGAATTTAGTTTCCATGATTTTTCGACGACAAAAAAAGTCAAAAAGTGCGCAAAAAGCGCGCAAAAACGTGAATAAATGCAAATTTCTGACGTTTTTTGGGCCTAATTTAGCCTCCAAAACCCCAAAAACCATAGGTGGGAAATATCCACAATGTCCACTACTCGGGAGGAAAACGAAACGACCCTTCGGGTCTTTTTGGCAAAATAGGCAGTTTGGCCCGGCAGAATCATCAATAAAAAAAGGGACAGCGGAGGATATTAAAAAATCCCCACTGTCCCTGGCTTTCAAGGTTTTTAAGGTGGTGCTTAGAGCTGCCTGATCCGCAGGTTCCGGAAATAGATCGGGGCGCCGGCGTGTTTGCCCTGCAATCCGATGCGACCCTTTAAAGGCAGTCCGGCAACCGGCTTGGATAACCATCCCGGAATGTCGCTTCCGTCCGGATTTTTCTTAGCGCTTGTCCAAAGAGCCATATCCATTACACTGACCTTTTCATAATTAAGCACAACCGTGACGATCTTGCCCTTGCAGGTGATCTGCATATGGTTCCACTGGCCGGGTTTTTTGACCGCACTCTTGGTCGGGGCAAGATGCCCGAAGATCGCAGCGCAATGCCAGGTCGCAGGACTGTTTTTCCACTTTTCAGCATAGTCGTCGGCGATCTGAATTTCGATAGCACCCGGAATCCAGTTTTTCATATCGGTATTGCGAACGATCACACCGCTGTTGGTGCCTGCGTCTGTTTTGAACTCTACGTCGAGAACAAAATCTTCATATTCCTTTTCTGTCCAGATGCACTGATCCTTTGTCGCCGTCAGAACGCCATCTTTATCAACCGACCACACCCCTGCCGGGAAAATCGCGTTGGACAGGTCGGCATTGAACAGGTCCTGGCTATTTTCGTCAGTAGCAGGCTTTGGAGCAGCACAAGGGGGAAGTTCTTTTATACGCACATTTCTGTACCAGATTTTCTTCGCTTCATCCTGAAAACTTATATATCCCTCAGCCGGACGATCCTTAAGTCCGGTCTTGCTTAAATCGAGATCCTGAATCTGCTCGCCGTTGCAAGTAACCTTTAGCCTGCTGCCGTTTAAGTAGATAATGTACTCGTTCCACTCACCTGCCGGTTTCATCATATTTTTCGACGGACCGCTGGTTGCAATGATCCCGCCGCCATCATGTTGGCCGGGGTTCTTTTTGCCGTGCGTGTCAAGTATCTGCAATTCAAAACCGGAAGTGACATGGTTCTTGAGATCGCCGATCCTCATAAACACGCCCGAGTTTCCGCCCTTTTCAAACTTGAAATCAAGCTTGAGTACGAAATTGCCGTACTTGCGTTTCGTGGCAATGTAATCCGCATACCTTTGCCATCCACGCTCGCCCTCGCGGGGCTTTAGAGTAAGAATATTACCCTCTTCGATCATCCAGTTGCCTGTTGTCTGCCATCCGGTCAGATCCTTTCCATTGAACATCTGCTTAAATCCCGACTCCTTAAAAGCGGTGTAATCTACATCGTCGGAAAGATCGATTATCTCGATGTCTTTGAATTCAACGTGCATATCCATACCGCCGTGCAGCTGCAGACCGAAATACCCTTTCGTTCGGCCCGGATCGTTTACAAGATCAACGGTTTTCACACCGTTTACATATACCGTTGTATCCCTGCCGATAGCCGTTACGACCATATCATTCCAGTCATTCTGCTTGTAGAAAGTTTTAACTTTCTCAGGCGAAACACGAGACACCCAATACCTGCCAGCCGTTTCATAAATGCCCCCGGCATCGGCGCCATTCGAATCGATCTCCGCCTGGAAGCCATTTACTGAAACCCCACTCTTAACCCTTTCGGAACGAAAATAGAAACCGCTGTTTCCCTTGAGGGATTTATATTTCAGTTTAACGATAAAATCTGTATAGGTCTTTTTGGAAAGAAGCATACCGTGCCGCCCTTCGCTCTTATCCTGAAAACCTACTATCGCCCCATCTTCAACCTTCCACTGTCCGCCCGGCAAAACCTCCCAGCCGTCCAACGTCTTGCCGTCAAACAAACGGGTAAAATCATTCGAGTCTAATTGGCAGCCTCCTTTTGCGCCAGCCGAACAACAGGTAGCCGCTCTCAGGTTAGTAGACAGCAAAATTAAACACAACGAAACCAATAAAATACTTTTCTTACTCATTCGATTAAATCCTTAAAAAACAATTAACAACCTCACTAAAACCGATCAAAAGCATAAAGTATCAGCACTTTGCGCCGCAAAAGTCAAATAAATTGTTTATACCATACATTCATGCTTTCGATTTGTCCTGCAATATTTGTATTATTGATTAGCCTGCCGCCATATTTGTAGCCGGCTTTACCAAACGTAATATTCATTGCCGGAGAAATCGCCCTTGCGATTGTATAGGCCGTCTGTATACCGCAAGGCCTCATTTCCTTTTCCATAAAACTTAGTAAAAGGCTTGCAAAACTGTTACCTCTGAACTCAGGTAATGTCGCAAAATCCGTCATCTCAGCATTTTTTGAAACAGTATCCATCTGGGCCGAAGATAATGAAACAAACTTTTTATTAATTTCTATCCCAAAATAAGCAACATTCTCAAGCATAGTATTAGTTATAAAGTCAGGTTTGTCAATTGGAAACGGATACGAGGAAAATACTTTCCCGAAAAGCTTGCTCATGCTGGCAGCATCTTCTGGAACACAACGCCTAAGAACGGCACCGGCCGGTAAAACGGCAGGTGCAATATTGTTTGAACCCTTTTTTTTAGCCATTTCAACAATATTTTCAAGGTCGAGTAAGGATTCTTCATGCTTTCTATCAGGATCGAGGTAATAGCCCAAAAACGCACATGCTTCCTGAGCATGAAAAAAAGCCGGCACGACAGCCTCTTGCTGATATCCGGAATCAATGAAAATTTCCGCTTGATTTGCAGGTATTTTTGCAAATATTTTTGTATACCCATTATTTTTTGCAAGTTCGCCCATTGCGCCGATCAGCTGTTTCGGATCGGCCTGATTCAATTTCATCAAATAAATTCTATTGCTTAACGGTCCATGCTGAAGCAATGCCCCACTAATCTTTTCTGTAATGTCTCGTTCTTTTAAATTTGTCGTCATGCCGCCATATCCTCATCAAAACTTTTTCTTTAAACAGCCTCGCCCGCAAGGGCGAAACCTCAATTCGTAATTAGTAATTAGTAATTCGTAATTCTCAAACTGGCCAATCGGTCAGTTTGAGTTAAGTTGTCAATAATTGTCAAAATTGCTCCCAGGTTTTTCGTTCTTTCCCATGCTATGTATGGCAATGTTTCGCTGGTGAGTCCGTATCCCATGTTTCTTAAAGTCGAGTAAAAGTTTTTTTCTGATATCAATACTTAGCATCCAACCGTCCGCGGCAGATGTCGCCCATGCTACGACCATACACTTTGCAGATTCGGGAGTAAGTTCAATTACCCAGAATCGCGGATTTTCACTTTTAGAATAATATTCGCTGCCCTGTGGGGCAGATATAGCAATCTCTTCGATCAATTCCAAATCCACCTGATTATCAATCCAGAATTCGACATTTACCCACCTATAGTTATCTCGAAGGGAATAGTTAATAAATTCTTTTGTCATCATTAACGAATTTGGTACCACATATCTAAGCCAGTCCCAGCGTCTTATTATGCAGTGCGTCAAGGTTACGTCTTCGATCGTACCGTATACGTTATCAACCAGTACAATGTCACCTATCCTGGCAAGCTTTCCAAAACAAAGCACCAGGCCGCATATCAGATTTTCAATAAAAGGCTTGGCCGCAATACCTAAAACAACAGACAAACATGCAACGACTACAGAAATAAGTGTCGGAGAAAAACTACCTATAAGAGGCGCCGTTGCTGCCAGTAAAGTTATAATAATTAACGCCAAATAAAGGGCTCGCCTTGTTATGCTGAACCTCTTTTTAAGACTCTTGAGGTTTTGCTGTCGTATCTTTGCTTCGTCAATATTGTCATTAATGTGGGAAGATATTAAGTCCTCACTTTTTACATTTGACAAACGTTTTTTTCTGATTTTTTCAAGAAAGCCGAGCCGTGTGCGCACAGCAAAGAAACCAATTAAAACTAATACAGCTATAGCAGAAAAATAGTAGGCCAGTGCCTCTACGGTTGGTAAATAATCCATGAAAAACCCTTAGTCGTTCCTTCGGTCATACCTGCTGTTTGATGCCGGTACAAGTGAAATAGTCTTATCGTGATCTGAAAGCAATTTCTCTATCCCCAGTGATTTACGTTCATCTGCATCGTCCAGACCCAATTGAAGATCGCAGTTTTCGCAGTTACGATCGCAAAAAATCGGTTCATAAGAATCAGGTTCTTTGTAAGTCGTGATAACACCTTCGTAATTTCTCAGCACAACCTTATTTGTTGACCATGAGATCAAATAGTTCGGCATGACAGGTATTTTTCCGCCGCCGCCGGGAGCATCAATTACATAAGTTGGCACACAAAAACCGCTCGTATGCCCGATCAGGCTTTCGAGTATTTCAATACCTTTGCCGACCGGCGTCCGAAAATGAGCCAGTCCCTCTGAAAGGTCGCACTGGTAAAGGTAATACGGCCTGACTCTGTTATAAACCAGTTTGTGTACCAGCGACCGCATAATTCTTGGACAGTCATTTACTCCTGCAAGCAATACGGA
>JAIPFN010000079.1 GCA_021736615.1 Phycisphaerae bacterium
ATGGCTGCTTGTCAGGAGGAATGTTCCGCCTTCTTTAGCGTGTCCGAGCATGTCGTACTTTTCGAGGAAGCTTGGATTGTGACAGGCGATAAAGTCAGCTTCGGTGATCAGGTATGGGCTGCGAATAAGCTCTTTGCCGAACCTGAGGTGAGATACCGTTACGGCACCGGCTTTTTTGGAGTCGTATACGAAGTAACCCTGGGCGAAGTTGTCGGTCTGCTCGCCGATGATCGTGATCGAGTTCTTGTTAGCACCAACAGTACCGTCAGAACCGAGTCCGTAGAACATCGCACTGAAGACATTCTGCGAAGTGCTGAAGGAACTGTCAATTTCGAGGCTTGAGTTTGTTACGTCGTCGTTGATGCCTACTGTAAAGCTGTCTTTTGGCGTTGCTGCATCGAGGTTGTCGAATACTGCCTTGACCATTGCAGGGGTGAATTCTTTTGAGCCGAGTCCGTATCTTCCGCCTACGATCGTCGGGTATCCGTCATACGAGAGCGAGCCGTCTGACATTGCCTTGCCTATGGCTGTTCTAACGTCCATATATATCGGTTCGCCGATAGAGCCTGGTTCTTTTGTTCTGTCGAGAACGGCGATCTTTGTTGCGGTCTTTGGCAGAACGCTTACGAAGTCGCTTACGCTGAAAGGCCTGAAAAGCCTTATCTTGAGCATACCGACCTTCTGGCCGTTGGCGTTAAGATAATCGACTGTTTCGTGGATCGTATCTGAACCCGAACCCATTACGATGATAACCTTTTCTGCATCTTCTGCACCGACGTATTCGAAAAGCTTGTACTGTCTGCCTGTGATACCGGCGAATTTGTCCATAGCTGCCTGAACGATAGCCGGCGTTGCGTCGTAGTACTTATTAACGGTTTCGCGACCCTGGAAATACACATCGGGGTTCTGTGCGGTACCGCTCATCATCGGATGATCCGGAGAAAGTGCTCTTGCCCTGTGAGCGTTTACGAGATTTTCGTCGATCATTGCACGCATGTCATCATAGTCAAGTTCTTCGACCTTCTGGATTTCGTGGCTTGTGCGGAAACCGTCGAAGAAATGGATGAAGGGAATTCTCGATTCGAGAGTCGCGGCCTGCGAGATAAGAGCGAAGTCCATTACTTCCTGAATATTCGAAGCACAGAGCATCGCGAAACCAGTCTGGCGACATGCCATTACGTCTGAATGATCGCCAAAAATACTGAGTGCCTGGCAGGCGAGCGACCTTGCCGATACGTGGAAAACTGTCGGGGTAAGCTCACCGGCGAGTTTGTACATGTTTGGGATCATAAGGAGCAGACCCTGCGAGGCTGTGAATGTCGTCACGAGGGATCCCGTTGCAAGTGCACCATGAACGGCACCGGCGGCTCCGCCTTCGGACTGCATTTCTGTTACGGACGGAATTGTTCCCCAAATGTTTGCCTGACCGGCAGCCGACTTGGCGTCGGAAATTTCGCCCATTCCCGAACTCGGGGTAATCGGATAAATCGCGATCACTTCGTTTGTGGCGTGAGCGACATGAGCCGCCGCCGAATTACCGTCAATCGTTACCATCTTACGCTTCATAATTTCTCCAGACTAAAAAAATTTAATTGTACTTGTGACCATGAAAAAAGACTCTCCACGGACAATAAACGAAATAATTAATAGGATTTGTATTTATAGCACGTATATATGGTGCAGGCAATGAAAATTCCCCCAAATTCCTGTCAAAAATTGTATTAGCACCCCAATTTTAAAAGATAATCAGAAAATCGGCAAAAAGCGAAGGCAACTAAAGTTTTTTTATGGTATGAGCGACGAGTTTTGCCTGTGCCAGTGCGGCGACTACGGCGTTTTCTACTCTGAGCGGCCAGTCGCCGATTTTGATGGGTATAAAGCCCTGCTGCTGCATTATTTCCAGTTCAAACGGGATCCATCCGCCCTCAGGACCAATGGCCAGGTAAACTCTTGGGCGGTCAGCTAACAGCGAACTGTTAATATAGGCCTCGGCATCGACGTCGGCGACGAGTTTAAGTGATTCGCCGGGCTGTTCTGAGATGCGTCTTGGCAAAAAATCCTCAAAAAAACATCTGAACCTCGGGTTTATGGTCAGTTTCGGCAGATGGGTTGCTTTGCCCTGGGACAAACCTTCGAGCAAATTTTCGCGGATTGCTTCGGGGGTCATCGCCGAGGAACTGAAGTAACATTGCTCGACGCGGTTTGCGTTTATTATATGGATGTCCGAAACAGACATGGTCGCGGCGGTCTGGAGGACTTTTTTTAGTGTCTGGGGCCTGGGCAAGGCACATATCAGCTCGACAATCGGTTCTGCTGGGGGAGTTTGGGGCTGCCAGGTGCAATTCAGGACAACTTTGCCCTTTTCAAAGCATTCTATGGTACCGCTGCCGGTCGGACCGTCGACAAGACCAACTTCGAGATTGTCCCCTTCGGAGGCGCGGAGGATATTGATAATATGGCGGCGACGTTTACCGGTTACCGCAAAATGCTGATCGCTTAGCCGGTCTTCTTCGGTCAGTATTAACAGATTCAAATTCTAACCTTTACCGCCCTGGTCGGCTGCCTGGGCTTCCATCTCACTAAGGTAGGCCAGAGTCCGTTCGAGTTTATCAGTGAGATGTTTTAGCTTGAGCATTGTTCTTACGCGGGTAAGCAGTTCGAGCTTGTTAACCGGTTTGCTGAGAAAGTCGTCAGTACCGGAGTCGATGGCCCGCTCGATATCGCCAAGCTCGCTCAATGCGGTAACCATAATAATGGGGATATTAGTGGTGTTAGGATCAGCCTTAAGACGGCGGCAAACCTCAAATCCGCTCATTTTGGGCATCATTACATCGAGAAGGATAAGGTCGGGAAGCTCCTTGCGGGCGATCTCTATAGCCTCTGCGCCGCCCGATGCAGATAAGGTACCGCAGTCAATATCTTCCAGATAGGCGAGCAAAAGCTCAAGATTCTGCTCGTTATCGTCGACTACAAGTACCACTGAATCATTATCAACGCTATTGAAGTCTGCCATTGTCATATATCTCCAGAATGCTGCATAGAACAGCTCATTGCTTATTATTTATCACAAATATCGTATTTTTCAAGATACTGCCTGACCTGGGGTCTTATGTATATCGACTCGATGTCCAGTAATTCATTAACGGCTCGCGAGCAAATTGCGTTCATCTCGGCAATCGGGCAATCTGTATCTACAAAGAAAATCTTCTTTTCTTTGATTACGCACAAGCCCCCGCCGCCACCGCCCATGGCTTCGCGACGTATTACAACGCCATTTTGCTCTAAAAGAGCCACGAGTTCTTCGGTTATTTCTCTAGTATCCATCTTTCAAGAAAAATCTTTATAATGTCGATAATATCATACCGAGTACATAAAAAAACGGTCAAACAGTATGCTAATCTAAGATTCGATAAAATACAAAGTCTTTTTTGTACTAAATTTTTAACTAATTTTGTTCAGCCAGGAGATTATTTTTGCAAGGGTTACTTGAAAAACGACAGTCACTAAACCATCAGGTCAAAAAACAACAAAAGATCAACGAGACACTGGCGTCCAGGATCCGGCACCTCCAGCCGCTGGCCAATCTTGGGCTGGTATCGGCAATGATCGCACATGAAATGAATAATATCCTCACGCCGCTGGGCAGTTATGCGGAACTTTCGATGAGCCACCCGGAAGACATAGACCTTGCGCGAAAGACGATCAAAAAAACGGCGATTAACTCCGAACGCGCGGCCAAGATACTCCACAGCATGCTGACGATGGCACGCGGACAACAGCAGGACAAAAAAGGCCATAACGTCAAGTCACTCGTCGACGAGGTGTTTACGCTTATCGCGAGAGACTTCAGCAAAGACAGAATCAAACTGACGATAAACGTGCCCGAGGATCTAACGGTATACGCCGAGTCGATTTGCCTGCAGCAGGTGCTGATGAACCTGGTAATCAACGCACGTGACGCTATCGTATCGAGCAAAACAACTTCTGGGGTTCTTGAGATATCTGCATACTCACAGGATGGCTCGGTTATCATCGAAGTTTCCGACAACGGTTGCGGAGTTGAAGCGGCGGACATGGAAAAGATATTTGACGCGTTTTATTCCACCAAAAGCGAAAACCAGAAACCAGGTGAATCCGGAGCGGGACTGGGACTTGCATTCTGCAAAAAAGTAATAGACGACCACGACGGGAGCATTTCAGCAATTTCAAATGGCGAAACGGGAACGACATTTAAGATCACACTGCCAGAAAAAAAATGAATAATGCCTATTGTATAATGTATAATAGTCCTTTCTTTTTACATTCATCAAAAACAAACTGCGATACAATTCGTATCTTGGAGCATATTCGGACAGCTATAGCTGGCGTGTTTCTGTTGTCCTGTTTGTTTTGCCAGAGGTTACTATGTTCAAAACGGCCTATTCAATTGGAGTTTAAACAGTGACCTTCTTATTACAGATTATACCGATGATCCTGCTTCTTGTGTGCTCTAGCTTGCTGTCAGGTTCTGAGACGGCGTTCTTTAACATTTCCAGGAATCAGCTTAAACTTTTTCGCTCGTCGACAAACAAATTCCGCAAACTTTCGGCGACGCTGCTGGAGGATCCCAAGCAGCTGTTGACGTGCCTGCTTTTTGGGAATATGGCCGTAAACGTGCTTTACTTTGCCCTTTCGAGCCTTATATCTATTAAAATGGCCGAAATGAACCAGCATACCGCAGGGGGAGCTTTTGCAGTGATCTCATTTTTTGTGATCCTGCTCTTTGGTGAAATCCTCCCGAAATCAATCGCGTATTCCCAGTCAAAAAATTTCTGCACAATAGCTGCCCCGTTTTGTTTTGTATGCGTTCAATTGCTTTCGGGTGTATTGAAAATTTTCGATTTCATTATAGTCTCCCCTGGCATAAGATTTTTTTCCGGACCGCTGTCGTCAACAGAACAGGCGCAGACGGTAACATCGAGCCAACTTATCCAGCTTATCGGGGCCTCACGGCAAAGGGGGCTGATCAGTCAGAACGAAAACCAGCTTTTCGCCGAGGTGATCGAGCTTGGGCTTTTGAAGGTCAGGCACGTAATGCGGCCGAGGGTTGATATGGTGACCTGCCGGGACAGTCAGCCACTATCTGAAATCCAGAAGATAATGACAGACAACAAGATGACCAAGATACCGGTTCAGACCGGAGAGATCGACAAGATAACGGGAATCCTGCACCTTAGGGATATTATGCTTTCGACGGACAGCAGCGCCGGCAAACTGGTCAAGAAAGTCAATTTTGTTCCCGAACAAAAGAGCGTCGAATCACTGCTAGAATTTTTTCGCTCGAGCAAAACCGATACCGCTATCGTCGTCGATGAATACGGCGGTATCGCC
>JAIPFN010000080.1 GCA_021736615.1 Phycisphaerae bacterium
GCACATATCAGCGGCGACAGCGGCGGCGGAACCACCGCTTGAACCGCCCGGAACGCAATCGGTATTCCAGGGGTTGACCGTTTTTTGCAGACCGGAATTTTCCGTACTCGACCCCATCGCAAATTCGTCCATATTGCACTTGCCGACGATGACAGCATCGGCGGCGATGAGCTTTTCGATGACGCCGGCGTTGTACGGGGCCTCGAAGTTTTCGAGTATTTTAGAAGCACATGTCGTCCGCCCAAAGCTTGTGCACATATTATCTTTAACAGCAATTGGAACGCCGGCAAGAGGGCCGACAGACTCGCCTCGCGCGATCTTCTCATCGACATCCTTTGCCGTCTCCAGGGCACGCTCTTTAAACGTAGAGATATAGGCCCCGATGGTCCCGTCAATCTTTTCGATACGATCAAAAACAGCCGCCGTAGCGTCGACACTCTTAACCGCCCCGCTGGCAATCTTGTCGGCCAACTCTTTACAAGTAAGATTAAGCAATTCGTTAGACATCTCTTAAGCTCCTCCCGCATCGTCAAGTATCTTTGGTACCTTGAAATACTCATCGTGTCTTGCCGGTGCATTGGCCAGTGCTACTTCGTTTTCAATCGAAGGCTTGGGCACATCTTCTCTGAACACGTTATGTATAGGAAGGCAGTGAGCCAGCGGCTCGACATTATCCGTATCGAGTTCGCTGAGCTTTTCGATATAACCAAGAATCGAGCTAAGCTCTACACTGAACTTTGCAACCTCATCATCATTAAGCTCAAGCCGCGAAAGTTTAGCAACGGCTCGAACCTGTGCTTCATCAATTTTATTAGACATGGGCATTTTCCAGACAAAAAAAAAGCGAGACATCGCAGCCTCGCTTTTACAGATTCTATTTATTCTTTTCCGAATGTTGGTTTAGTCGGCTGCCTGCTGGGCAGGTTTGTAGTTTCTCTTTGGGGGCTTTACAACAAGACCCATCTTGATAGCCTTAGCCGAAACCTTGACCTTACAGACCTTGCCGTCAATGACGGCACGGACCTTCTGGATATTAGGTTTAAATTTTCTTTTCGTAACGCCGGTGATATTCAGACCGATACCGCCGAGGTATTTAGGTTTACCATGCCTGCATATGCTTCTGCCTGCTACGGTTCTTCTACCTGTAAAGTGACAAACTCTAGACATCTTAAATACTCCTGTTTTCAAAATTAGACGCCCCGAAAACCGGCGGCGCACTGAGTACATATATTTATAATAGTTCCAAAGCCTTACAAATATATCGATTTGAGTTAATTTTGCAAGCTTAAATGGCAATTTTTAAACAAAAAACGCGAATTTTTTCAAAAAGCCCCAAATTCCCTTGATTTACCGGCATTTTTCAATAAATTTAATGTAATCACAAATGAAATTTGAGCAGGAAACCATTAATGGATAAGAATAAACCAAAAAGAGTGCTTATTACGGGATGCTCAAGCGGATTCGGCTTTTATACGGCCATAGAGGCCGCTAAAGCCGGTTTTGACACCATCGCGACGATGCGAAACCCAAAAAAGACCGCCGCCCTGGAAAATGCGCTCAAAAGCGCCGGCGTTACAGCGACAATAGACATTCTCGATGTGACGGACCCGGAAAACATCAAGGAAATCGCCGAAAAGTACGCCCCTATCGACATTTTGATCAATAATGCCGGAATCCTTATAGCAGGCTCGTTCCTGGATTTGTCGATGGAAGAATCCCGGCTTATCTTTGAGACTAACTATTTCGGAGCCGTCGCCATGACCAAGGCGGTCGTGCCACAGATGATCGAACGCAAACAGGGCATGATAATCAACATCGCCTCGCTGGCCGGTCTGGTCGGGCACATGTTCAACGCGGCGTACTCGTCCAGCAAGCACGCACTGGTCGGCTTTTCACGTTCGATATGCACCGAGCTTAAGCCCTTTAATATCGACGTGGTCTGCGTTGAGCCCGGATACCACAAAACTGAGATAATCGGTCTTAACGCCAACGTTACCGAAAACTTCTACAACCCGGACTCGGTTATGGCCGACTATAACCGGGGTTTCTTAAGGCTGATGCATAAAGAGATCGTCCCAAGAGCGGGCAAGCCCGAAGACGTAACTAAGCTGATCCTAAAGATAATGCGGTCAAAAAACCCAAAGACACACTATACCATCGGCATGGACGCAAAATTCATACTGACCGCCAAAAAACTGGGCCTGCAAAAACTACTCGAAAAAATGGCGTTCAAAAAGCTTCTGACAGCAACAAGAAGAGAAAAAAGAAGGCTCGAAGCAAGAAAGCAAAAACGCAAAAAAAAGAACCCCGAATAGCCGGCTGCTTAAACTGCGACTTTTTCCCCGAAGGCTATAAAGTCTTCTTTTACCGCGGCGCATAGCGGGCATTTGTCCGGTGCGTCACCTTCGTGGGTGTATCCGCAGATGGGACATACCTGTACTGTGCACAAATCCATATCTCTGCCCTGCTCGACGCTTTGCAAGGCTTTTTCGTATAGTCTCTTATGCACCATCTCTGTGTTGTATGCCCAGTTGAAAGTTCTTTCTGCTCCCTTTTCACCCTGGAATCTTGCGATATTTAGAAAAGCCGGATACATCTCTTCGACCTCGAAGGTTTCGCCGGCTATGGCGTGACCGAGATTTTTCTTCGTATCGCCCGGGCCGAATGCAGCCATTGAGTTTGCAACACGGCCCTCGTTAAGGTGAGACAGCTGGCCAAAGTGATCGCCGGCGTGGATGTACTCGGCGTGGGCGACGGCTCTGAAAAGCCTGGCGACATTATGGAAATTTTCCTTCTCGGCCTGGATTGCGAAATATTTGTAACGCATGTGCGCCTGGCTCTCGCCGCCAAACGCATTGATCAAGTTCTGCTCTGTCATTTGCTTCATTGTTTCCCCCATTTTGATTTATAATTGATGATTGATAATTTATAATTATTCTACCCCATTGGATCTCGCGGGCTTTCCAGGCAGAAATCTACCAGTTCGTCAATACTCGCAGTTCCTGCGCACATTACTGTATCGGCACCTCCCCAGTATATCTTAACTGTTCCGTCGTCTTCCGGGACGGCTGCACATGAAAATACTACGTTGTGGACGTAACCGACAAGCTCCCATGGGTCCTCCGGGGTTAGTATCCAGCGGTCGCCTACCGCTATGATTTCTTCCGGTGCATCGAGTTTGTGGAGGGCTACTCCGAGGCGGTACACGCTGCCGTCCATTGTCGGATATACGCCGTGGTAGATGTTCAGCCAGCCCCTGTCAGTTTTGATCGGCGGTGCGCCCGGGCCAATCTTCATCTCATCCCAGTGGTAGGTGACCGGCTTCATTATCACACGCGAGTCGCCCCAGTATTTTAAATCCTCGGAGAATGTCACCCATATCGCCCATGGGCTTATGTCGGAGTGCGGGCGGTCGAGGCGGACGTATCTGCCGTTGATTTTTTCCGGAAATAAAACTGTATTTCTATAGTCGGCCTGGGTTATCAGGGCCACTCTTTCGACGGACTCAAAGTCGGTGGTCTTTGCAAGGCCGATTCGGACACCATGTTTGGAGTAGGCACTGTAGGTTATATAGTAGGCCCCTTCCAGGAAGGTTATTCGGGGGTCCTCTACGCCGTAGGCTTCGTACTCGCCGAATACGCCGTCCGATGATGGTACCATAAATGGCTGAGGTCTGGGCACAAAGTTAAATCCATCATCACTGTCAGCGAGGCCGAGGATGCAGCGGCCCGTGTCGAGATGCGATCGGAAAAGCATTACATATTTGCCCTCATATTTGACGACAGCTGCGTTGTGGACGGTTTCTACTTTGTAAGGGATGTCCTCTTTAGTGAGGATCGGGTTTCCCTTGTAGCGTTTTACGATTGGTTCGTTCATAATATATTCCCCTTAATTTATGTCTTATCGTCAGTAATTTCCGCTAACTCTTCAACTTTTTTCCAATCGATAACTTTTTCGGTAAACGGCCATCCCTTTTTCATGCTCAAAAAGAAACCAAGGCCGCGTGCAAAAGCACCGACAAATATCCCAACAAACAGTACCGCTACCATAATCTGGTTGAAGAACAATAATATTACCCCTCCCAAGATACAGACACAGATGTCAAGAATAATGAGCTTCAAACTATTTCTATAAAGAAAACTCAAAGAACTATTTGCTTTACGTTTCTTTAAAAGCATTTTCGCAAATGCTGATTCACTAGGCATCTTCATATCAACTCCAAAAAATTATTAAGTAAAAACCATACTTGTCTACGCTGCTTAACTGCGTGGGCTGGAAGCCCACACTACGGGGCATCTTTGTTTTTTGCCCAGACTGGGCGCCAGTCCTGGTTGCTGTAGCTGAGTCTGCTGTGGTCGGGGCCTAAGGTTTTTTTGGTGAAAAATTGCAGAAGTTCTACGTAACCTAATGAATCTTCGCCCTGTGAACCGTTAAAACCGAGTACGGAACCGTCATTGCCGGTAAAGGTCCATATTTTTTTGTATCGGCCATCGTTCAGATTTAGCCCAACTATATAGTGATCAACCGTATTGTAATCGCCCTCGTAATCATCCAGGCTGGACCTGGTTTCGCGACATTCGTATTTTATGTTTCTAATATCGTTGAAATCAACCTGCCAGGAATACTTCCAGAACCAGAAAATGCGTCTTTCCATGCGGATCGTATCGGCTTCGGGGTCGACCCAGACCTGTTTGAAAAATGCGAACAGGGTTAATATTGCCCCACAAATATTGCTACGGGAATAGAGGATGCCATCGCGCATTTTCATCGCCGGGCGGGATGTAACCCCGCCGAAAGAACTAAATATTTTACTCAAAATAATGTTAGTTAACGAATATTGATGCATCTAGATTATTCCTTCACCGGTCCATCAACTTTATTTGACATTGTATGCTCATATATATCAATTCCAAATTCAAATCAATTCTCAAGCTTTGATAATACAATGGTTTTATATTTAGACCAGACATTGTCCTGCTTGCCATCAACAATCCTTTTCATGCACCATGCATAAGGAAAAATAGTTGCACCATTCCATTCATACGGGAATGTCTCGGTCCCTAATTGCGGATGATCGCGTTTCCACTGACCCTTTATAGAGTTTAACTCAATAACAGAAATAATATATGCAGCAAAAGACAGGGCTATCCCGCTTAATCCATCGTCCCCTGCCTTTAGATATTCATTATGAATTATTTTCAGCATTTTTTCGATTCGCTTGACAGATTTATGTGAATAATCAAGCTTATAACCCAACGCCTTAGCAATCTCTAATGCATTATCTGTTAGCTCTCTTTTAAGCGTATCCATCTCTTTTGATTGCATTGCCTTTACCTTTTTTATAAT
>JAIPFN010000081.1 GCA_021736615.1 Phycisphaerae bacterium
CACAGATCAGAGTAGACGGCTACAAAAACCTGTTCAACTGCAAGGTCGACCTGTACGACTTCAAAGTACTAGTAGGGCCAAACAACAGCGGAAAAACAAACCTCATTGAAGCCTTGCAATTACTTTACCCAATTGGATTTTATTCCGGAGATTTTGCAGATGATGTCCTATCAGGTTATGTACGTCTTTCAGAAAGAGTTACTTCATCAATAAGCCACTTGAATTCATATGCAAATTCGCCTTTGACTTTAGCCATTTGCTTTGAAATGGATTACGAAAAGAAAAGGTGGGTCGTTGATTATGAAGTGAAAATTCAATGTGGTGATTCTAAAAAAATCAAAGCTGGGTATCTACACGAAAAACTGAAGGCAAAACCAAAATTACAGACGGGCCCTTTTACTACTTTTTTATCAAGAACGCCAGAATTGCTTAAAGTAAATAAAAAAGAAATCCCTCTTGCAAGAGGAGTTTCTGCTTTCAATGCCATTAGAACACTTTTTCCAAAATTCAAAAATATGCCAATAATATTCAATTATGCCATTAAGGAGATAATTGATTTAAGCTTTGCACCTGTATTTGCGATCGACCCGAAAGTTGTCCGCAGTGAAATTGACAGCAACAAAGATCTTGACAACTGGCATATATCTAGTTTTGATCCATTGCTAGAAATTGATCTAATCAAAGAAGAAGGCCAAAACTATGAAATATTCACTGAAGTTTTATGTCAAATTCTTAACATAGAAGATATTGACTTTGAAGCCGTTGACATCAAAGCACCTCAAACAAAATCAAAACAAGAGCCTGCTTCGAAACGAAGTCGATTAATGACAATAAAACAAAAAGGTCATGATTACGTTAATATTGAAGAGTTTTCTGATGGCACAATCGCAGTAGTTGCATTGCTGGCAGGAATCCTTTCACCCGAGCGAAAAAGCCCTTTGATCTTTATTGAGGAATTGGAGAACTATCTACATCCTGCGGCGATTAGTAAGTTATTGCAATTCTTGCAGGACTATTCTTCTGAGTGTCAGGTTGTTATTACGACTCACTCGCCGTACCTTCTGAATGGTGTTAACCCAGAAGATGTTAATGTTGCAGTTGTGGATGAGACAGGAGCCACACAATTTGAAAAACTCAGCAATCGCAAGAAGATTGAGGATCGCTTAAAGCATGGTTTTATGGACTTTGGCGATTTACTGGTAAATAACTACGAAGAGATAATTAACGGCTAAGCAGCAGGATGCTCTGATGGCTAAGAAAAAAGCTCAAACAATCTTATCAGTACTGCTGGTAGAGGGACTTACCGAAGTAGTTTTTTACAATGAGATAAAGAGGCTGTTTCTTAAGAACACAATTATCGAGCACCTTGAAGGCAACTGGAATATCAACCGGAAAGTCCTTGATAAAATCACCTATAAATATTCGGACCGGCCAGTGAGAGTCTATTGCTGTGTTGACAGAGAATCTAGAAGTGGGCAGGTTCCTGGATTAGATTTGATTGCCATTAAAGAAGAACTCACCAGCAAAAAAATGGATAGTGTTTTAAGTGTAGATGTTATCAGAGCAACTATTATGCTTGAGTCTTGGTTTTTCTATGATATCGAGGGTATTTATAAATACCTGAAAACCCCAAAGCCCAAAAGAACAACCAAGAAATTCAAGCCGCCTGAAAAAAATAACTGGCGAGTTTTGGACAGGCTTTACAAGCAGAACGGAAAAACCCGTTATTCAAAAGGGTTAAAGGCAGAAGGACTCGTTAAATGTCTGGATATTAAGGGAATTTACAATTCATGCGAGGAATTGAAAAACGGAGTCGACCTGATAAATAAGCAATCTGACGACCCAACAAGCCACCTATTTTAGGCATATTAAAGAAATCGTGGCGGTCAAGCCGACATTAGTCATTATTCAATTGACATTAGACTTTTAAAAAATAAGGGGAAAATAATGTCGGACGCGCAAATTTTTCAGATTTTTTCGGTTGTTTACCTTGCTGTCGGTATTGGGATGCTCTTTAGCCCGGAGTTCTACAAGAAGATGATTTCTGATTTTCTTGACAATACGGCGATCCTGTATATGGGCGGGATCATGGCTCTTGTTGTCGGGTTGCTGATCTTGATGTTCCATAACACGTGGACAAAAGACTTTTCAGTAATAATCACCATAATCGGCTGGCTGGCACTGATAAAGGGGGTAATAATCCTGATTTTGCCGAAAACAATGGTATCGCTAGCCAAAACAATAGTAAACAGGCCAAACTTCATGAAGATCGAAGCGATACTGGTTATCATCGTAGGGATCTTCTTCTCATTCCTCGGTTTCTGCCCAAAAAGCCCGCTGGCAGTATTATAATACAAGACCGCATACTAGATATTATGGACACATAGTTATTTACGATTTGATACCGGTACTAAACGGACTACTTTTGGTACACTTCTCTACATCCAGCATCCTTTTTTTCAAACCCGCCCCTCCCGGGCGGTTTCTTTGGAAGCCTCCTGTGGTACCGTCACTTTTGACGACCCGGTGGCATGGGATTATCAGCGGGATCGGGTTGTTTCCCATTGCATTCCCGACCGCGCGTGCTGCTTTTGGGTGGTTTGCCATTTTGGCAAGTTCGGCATAAGAGACAATTTGGCCGTACGGGATTTTGCGGCAGGCTTTAAGGATTTCTTGCGAGAATTTCGACAATTCATCTATCAAAAGCGGGATTTCAGAATCAAATTCTACGTAAGTGCCTGAAAAATATGATTTTATCTGATTTTGGAGGTTTACCAGCAGGTTCGGGGCAAATTCCGCCCCTTCCAGGCCGGCCAGCAGGTCCATTTCGGCGGATTTACGGTCAGAAACTGGCAGGGATGTACGCAAAATACCGCCCTTGCTGGCCAGAATCCCACAAAAACCGAATTTTGTCTCGAAAATCACGTATCTCATAAAATCGCCCGTTTAAACGGCATCTTTCCCCATTATATATTAAAAAACCGCTGAGAAAAGCTCCAACTTGGATAACGGGACGCTAAACGCTAAAAATCTACCCGAATTTCATTGACCTGAGCTAGTTTTTATGTTAAATAAATAAGCTTTTCTATTTGTAGGGAAAGTTTGCGCATAATTCAGGTATAGGGCGATATGTCACTAGATGAACTAAGAAACCAGATTGATCAGATCGATTCGAGGCTCGTTGAGCTTCTGAACGAGCGTGCGCGCATTGTTGTTGAGGTCGGCAAGATCAAAAGTAAAACCGATACGGAGATCTATGCCCCGCACCGCGAAAAAGCTGTGTTGGATAAGATAATCGCCGCCAACAATGGGCCTCTGCCGGATAAAACGCTTGTAGCGATCTGGCGGGAGCTGATGAGCGGGTCGTTCTTTCTGGAAAGACCTTTGCGTATCGCATTTCTTGGTCCTGAAGGCAGTTTCAGTCATTCGGCTGCCCTGATGAAATTCGGACAGAGCGTCGAATACGAAGCGGTAACAGACATACGCACCATCTTTGACGAAGTGTCCAAAGGGCACAGTGACTTTGGAATAGTACCGGTGGAAAACTCAGCAGGCGGAACGGTTAACGAAAGCCTGGACGCGTTTGTCGATACCGACGTAATGATCTGCGCGGAAGTTTATATGTCGATCCATCACAATCTGCTGGCTAACTGCAGCATTGACGAGATCGAAGAAGTGTACTCGAAACCCGAAATATTCGCACAGTGCAGAAACTGGCTCAGCGCGACATTTAAAGAAACAAAGACGATCCCGGCGGCATCGTCGGCCAGGGCAGCTCAAATGGCTGCGAATAAGCCTAACACTGCCGCTATCGGGTCATCGGTCGCCGCAGAACTGTACGGATTGAAAAAGATTTGCGAAAATATCGAAGACATTGCAAACAATATTACGCGTTTCCTGGTGATCGGCAAAAAGGATTCAAAACCGACCGGCGACGATAAGACAGGTATCCTGTTCAGCACGTCGCATAAAGCCGGAGCACTGGTCGACGTTCTGCAAATATTCCGGGATAACGGGCTGAACCTGGCGAATATTGAGTCCAGGCCAAGCAAAAAGAGAGAATGGGAATACTGCTTCTTCGTTGACTTTATGGGTCACAGATCAGAAGAAAATGTACAGAAAGCACTGAATGAGGCAAAGAAACACTGTTTGCAGCTATCGGTGCTTGGAAGCTTCCCAAAAAATACAACCTTACTGTAAAAGCCTGAATCTTACGGCGTGAATAAAAATAATGCCGGCAAGATGCCGGCGGTACGATAAAAGTTAAAACCTTAAACAGGAGCAAAAAATGAGAAAGCCGTTTATAGCCGGCAATTGGAAAATGAACACCGACAGCGAGTCCAGCGTTGCGCTTGCATCAGGACTGGCCGAAGCCCTTAAATCAGTGACAACCGTGGACGTGGCAGTATGCCCGCCTTTCGTATATCTTCAGTCAGTAGCGAAAGCACTCGGCGATTCTGGTATCAAAATGGGCGCTCAGGACGTTTACTTTGAAGGCAACGGTGCATACACCGGTGAAATCAGCTGCGAAATGCTCAAAGACGTTTGCTGCACATACGTTCTTTGCGGTCACTCGGAAAGACGTCACGTAATCGGCGAATCCGATGAACTGATCAACACAAAGCTCAAAGCTGCACTGGCAGCAGGAATCAAACCGATTCTTTGCGTTGGCGAACTCCTTGAAGAACGAGAAGGCAACAAGACCGACGAAGTCGTCACTGCACAGACCAAAAAGGGTCTCGACGGCGTCTCAGCAGAAGAAATGGCAAATGTAACTATCGCCTATGAGCCGGTATGGGCAATCGGAACGGGCAAAACAGCTACGGCCGGTCAGGCACAGGAAGTTCATGCGATGATCCGTAAGCTTCTGGCGGAGATGTACGATGCGACAGTGGCAGAAAATACGATTATCCAGTACGGCGGATCGGCGAAACCGGACAATACTGCCGAACTGATGGCTAACCCGGACGTAGACGGCCTGCTTGTAGGCGGAGCGGGGCTGAAAGTCGATGATTTTTCTGCTATGATTAATACCGTCGCATAGTTATAATAGCGACAAAATGAAAATCTATTATTAGATGATTTAAAATCTAGAACTTTGAACATTAAGAGAGGTAAAAAAATGATAAATCTTCCACTGGCCAATGTATTGATCACTTTTATCGGTATTGTCTGGCTGATCGTTGCCCTGTTATTAATCGGAATTATTCTAATCCAGAAAGGCAAAGGCGGCGGCCTTGGCGGTGCTTTTGGCGGAGCAGGCGGCGGTGGCGGTCTTCTGG
>JAIPFN010000082.1 GCA_021736615.1 Phycisphaerae bacterium
AACGAATTTTGTTTTAAGCTCGCCTCATGTGGGCTGCGGCAAGGTATCCGGCAACCGTATCCGAAGACCGGCACCCATAAATACTACATTGGCCTCTTCTTCGACTGCACACTGGACCAGTTCGTCAAAATCTGAAAGAGCAACCATTATGTTGACGCCTATAAGACCATCTGTATTCGCCTTGGCCTCCCTGATAACTTTGTGCAAAGCTCTCTTGTTGGCTTCTTTGAAGTTCGTCTTCAGATCGGGCTCGAACTGGCCGATACCCGCCGTCGCTATAACGCCTATACCGCCGGCATTAGCAACAGCAGACGCTAATCCTGCAAGCGAAATACCGACTCCCATTCCCCCCTGAACAATTGGAACGTCAGCCGTATATTCACCTATTTGTAATGCCGGAATCTTTCCAGAACTCATATTTTAAAGCTTCCTTTCAATAATATTCCATTATAACCCAGAACCATATCAACGGTCAACTGGATAGTTCAGTGTACTGCGAGGCACGTCTTGTTTTAGATACAAAAACAAGCACTAACGCAACAAAAACACTGTTTCTCAGAGTTCCAGTAACGAAAAAGGCCCTGAATCAATCCGCATTATAAAGCAAAACACTCATTAATGGAACTGCTTTTTAGCGGAAAGTCCTTATATATACCATGACTGCCAAAATAATGATATTGAAATATCATAAAAAATAACTGGCAGGTTCCTAATACGATAAAAAAAGGTATATGCTTACCGTCAGATTGCCATCTTAAGTTACCTACTTTGCCTAAATAGCCCGTTTTGACACAAAATAACCTCTCGCCCGCTGCACGCCGCACGCCTCTTGTTCAAAGATTAATCATGAAAAAAATTAATTTGAGACAAGAGTTTTTAGCTCGGTTATATGATCCTTATAAACACCACGTGGGGTTGTACAATGATTTTTACACAAACTTGCCGCGTATCCTGTCGCGATACCCATTTGACCGCAAGTAAGCATAACCCGAGGCCCGCCAAGACCGACATGACTGCAGCTAAAACAGCGCCCTGCCATCATAAGATTGTCAACATTTTTGGAGTAGAGACATCTAAACGGAATGTAGTAACGCGGAACCTTTCTAAACAATGCCGTCGAAAGAAAATCGAGTTCACTGTCTTTCAGCACCTTCTGGTGATGAACATCAATAGAACGAGTCTCTTCGACTACCGCATCGTCAAACTTCGTCCCGCTCATCGCATCCTTCTGCGTATAGATATAATCACCAACCAACCGCCGCGATTCACGCTTGCCGTTTAAATACCCCACCCATTTAAGTTTGTGGTATGCATTTTCACCATTCTTTTTCGCGTTATAAAACGAACCGTATATAGCCCGCAGCATATGATCCCGAATTTCCTCGGCATCGTCGATGGCGTGCTTATCATTATCGCTGTACTCCCAATACCACTCGCCTTTCAGTGCCGAATGCTTTTTAGCGATATCCGCCGCCCATGGAACTTCCGGAAAAGTCGACTTGACCGACTCTTTCGAAGAGTTCCACAAAAGCGAACTGCCCATTATCCTGTTGTCGGCTTTTTCAGGCGACCAGAGTTCACCGTGTTTGTCCCATTCTTCGCCGAACTCATTTTTGCTCTCTCGCCCGTAACGGTACTCGGCGCCTGCCCAGTAACCGATCCATCCGTCTCCCGTGCAGTCAATAAAAATATCCGACCGAATACGCAAAGCCTCTCCGGTAATAATCGAACACGCGTCTACACTGACGATCTTCGAGCCTTCCATCTTAACATCATACGCCCGCCAGGGCCGAAACAACATAACCCCGCTTGCCGCCTTCATGGCCTTTTCGCGTTTGTCCTGATCCTTGACCGCGTATGCACTTCCGTTGGGATAGTGTTCCGTATCGAGCTTTTCGAGTATACCTTTACCCTGCCCATAAATACCTTCTGTATG
Organism: Phycisphaerae bacterium; assembly: GCA_021736615.1. The sequence goes on from JAIPFN010000082.1 coordinate 1,937, forward strand.
CACACGGATCTCACTGCTGGCGTTGCCGCCAAGCAGCTGCCTGTCGTGTATTAGTGCTACGCTTAAACCCTGCTTTTCCGCAGCTATCGCAGCCGCACAACCCGAAATCCCGCCGCCGACGATCACCACATCGAACTTTCCACCGTCGGGCGGTACAGCCGGTAAACCCCGAAGTTTATTTCGCCATTGCCTGTTAATTTCGGGTTTGTCCGCATTAAAATCCAGCGGCCTTGCTGATTTGTCCGTATCAAAATAGATCGCGTCACAACGCCCATCAAAACCGGTAAGGTCTGTAAGCCTGATCTCCACTCGTTTTTTAGAGATAGTAACGCTGCCGCCATCCTGCCAGCCCCACCCCTTTTTTGTACCGAACGTCTCTGCAAGCGCCGCCCCGCCGACAACAACCTTAAACCTACCGGGTGATTCCCATGGACCCGGCACCCAGTCCTTAGTCCGAACCCAAACCCTGTAAGTCCCCACCGCTGGAAATGTAACAGTAGTAACCGCGTCATCGACTAAGCGTCCAAGCCCATGAGCCAGAAGATAAGGCGAACCCATAGTATCGACAAACTGCTGATCAACAACCCACCCGCCCTTTTCGTCAAAGCTCTCAGCCTCAACCAGCACAACCGCACCGACCGCCATAGGCACAACAAAACACACAACCGCAGACAACACAATAAAAAATCTTCGTATCAACATATTAAACCTTCATAATAAAAAATCAAAAATAGCTCGTATCTGCACCCGGTGACATCCATCCGCTTCCCGGTCCGTTCCATTCGTCAACTGTTGTGTCAGTCATTGTAGGAAGGTTATTAACAGCATCGATATTTCTCCACTCAATATGCCCATCACCGAATAGCTGGCTTCTTCCGGTAGCCTTCGGGTTCGGAGATTTCGCCATCTTTCCGGCAGGAGGTCTTATCCCGAATACCTCGTTCCATGACCATCCGTTTTTTCCATGATTATATCTATAGGCTCCGTCGCTGGTATCGAGATTCAGGATTTCAGCCATTAAGAGCCTGTTGGATCTTAGAGTTTTTGTAACGAGGACATCCTTGGCATTTGAACTGCACTGATTATCGGGGATATTATCAAAACCGGCAAAATAGCTGTATGCAAACTCGACAAATGGGTGGTTTTTCCAATTAACCTCTTTTGCCCATCGCTGCATAAAATCCCCGCTGCAGTTGACACATGTTATCAGGTCTGTGGCCTCGCCGTTACTGGCAAAATTGGAACCGAACGCATTCAAATAGGGGCTTATCCCCTCAATGCTCCATATCGCATGTCCGTCGCTATCCTCTTTATACCTGATACTAATGTAATGCGGGTAAGGCCTGCCGCCCCAGTACTGGCCGGTCCTCATCATTTTCTCATTGTTTTCTGTGGCGTACATCTGGATGGCCATACCCCATTGCTTTAACCGGTTTGCACATCGTATACGCATTGCCGCCTCTTTTGCCTTGCGAAGCGATGGCATAAGGATAGCGAGTAGAAGTGCGATTATTGCAATAACGACAAGAAGCTCGATTAAGGTAAAGCCTTTTCTTTTAATGGTCATAGCAACAATCCCCTTTCTAAGAAATAATGCATTATTTAACAATTTCGCATGCATATCGAGATTTCAAGGTGAATAATTTTACCATATTTACCTTGAAAATCAAAGGAAAATTAAAAGAATCATAGAGAGGGGATAAGGGAGATTATTTTGGGGCAATATCCGGACGGCAGGATGCCCGCAGCCCGGTGGATGGGTGAAAATGCAATTATTTCACCCATACTGTTCACTTACGTCATCCTACGTATTCAGGTTCCTCAACCTCGGTGGGGATATGAACTCTTAGCCATTCAGGCAACTGTTCGGTCAATTCGAGAGTCTCGAGAATACTCATATCGATTCCTTCGGACCATCCGTCGCCGAGGCTGCTGCACAGCTGATGGTCGATAACATTTGCCAGGTAAACCGCTGTCGCAATTGAAAAACCGTCCTTGATACCTTCGGCCGGTTCGTGGTGAAAAGTCGCCGCTTCAATAATATCATTGCCAAGCCCCCACAGATTCAGCAGGCACCCTCCAAGCTCGGCGTGGGTCAGGTCGATCGTTTCACGCTCTATTTCGTAACAGGGCCTTTTTTCCGCACGAGAGAGCCTTATAATCTCAGCTAACTCATAATCAAATTCGGCGACAAGAATCATCTTGCCGGTATCATGCAAAATTCCGGCCATCATTGCCGTTTCCTGCTGCTGATCGTTCATTTTTTGAGTTTTGCAAATTGTTCTGGCCAGCGAACCGACTCTAAGGCAATGCTCCTGTAAACCGGAAAGACAAAACTCCTCGACTTTTTCTTCCGGAAGCGTCGAAAAAACACCGTCGGTAAGCGCAAGCGCTTTAATAGCTTTAATGCCAAGGTAAACCGAAGCCCTGACGGGATCCGATATTTTCGTGGAAGGACCGTAAAATGCGGAATTTACGATTTGCAGAATTTTCGCCGACATTCCAATGTCGCGCGCTATTACCTGGCCTACGTCTCTGCTTGTGCATCGGGAGTCCTCGATCATATCCAGAAGCTGACGGTAAACTGCCGGCATTGCAGGCAGCGATCTCAGCGAAGGGAGTACCTGTGCCACTTTCTGCGAACGAATTCTATCACGAATTGCGAACGCCCTTGACAGCTGACATATAAGCTGATCGGCGTCGCAGGGTTTTGCTATAAACTGATGCGCGCATGAAACCGCTTTTCCGTACGTAGGCTGTTCGCTGTACCCGCTTAGCATAAGCCTCGTTGCGTCCGGGTGACGTTTGCGAACTATCTCGAGCAGTTCAACGCCGCCCATATCGGCCATACGAAGATCCGAAACTATAATATCGTAAGTCTTTTTACCCATAGCCGAAAGCGCAGCCGCACCGCTTTGATGAAAATCCATCTCCCACTCACCGTCCATCTTATGGAGCAGACGTCTTAAACCATCAAGAACACTTTCATCATCGTCGACAAAAATAATTCGTTTAATTTCACTCATATCTTAATTCTCCTTCTATAGGAATATATATCTTAAATGTTGTTCCAACGCCTACGGTGCTTTCAAGTTCCAGTTTACCCTTATGCTTTTCTATAACGACTGATCGTACAATCGACAAACCCTGACCTGTACCCTGGCTCGGGCCTTTAGTCGTAAAGAAAGGCTCGAATATCTTTTCGCGTATATCGGGACTTATTCCTTTGCCGGTATCGCTTATTGTAAAAAACGCATATTCTCCCTGGACTCCTGAAGATA
>JAIPFN010000083.1 GCA_021736615.1 Phycisphaerae bacterium
AGTCACCCCAGCTATCTTCGAGTTCATCTGCTGCACAATAACTACATGTCAGGCACAATAAGGTAGATAATACAAAAAAACGCTTCAAATCAAACATCAAATATCTCCCGAGACTATATTTAATTGCAAAAAGTTGAAATCTCTATAAACACCGGCACTTCTAAGGTGATCGTTGATTTAGTACAAAAACACCCCTGACTACAATCCCCAGACTTTAGGGACTGACTTATTATAACAAACACCTTAAACTATTGCCAATATAATATTTATAGACTCACAAAAACAAGGTGAAACCAGGATTTACGACACCATGGCTCTATTTAGTCATGCTAAAGAGACAGACATTTCATGGCCACCTTATTAACGATAAAGTCCGTTTTCTACTATATAATCGGCAATTTTAGGGTCGAGCATCATTGATAAGTCGGCTGAATCGGCGATTCTTTGACGAATTTCTGTGCTGCTAATCTCGATAAGTGGAGTATTAAGCGTATGTTTTTCAAGCTTTTTTCTTCTGTCAATACCGATAATTTCATCAAGTCCGGTAAAATCAAGCCTGTCTCCGCCGGTTCTGGGCATAAATGACAAATAACAATTGTCGATCAATTCGGATATTCTGTACCAGTTGCACAGTTCACCGACAGCGTCTGCACCTACGAGCCAGTAAAGTTTTGCCTGCGGCCCGAAAAGGTTCTTAAAATGCATAACGGTGTCTATGGTGTAACTGGGTTCTTTTCTTTGGAATTCGCAGTCACTTACCTCAAAATTCCTGTAACCTTCGACCGCAAGAGAAATCATCTCGAATCTTTGGCTTTGATCGGCAGAGGGAATGTTTTTTTTATGGGGTGACCGCCGGGCAGGGATAAAGATAACCCGTTGCGCACCGATCTCATTCGCAGCCGCATTCGCCACTTGAATATGGGCGTTATGAATGGGGTCGAATGTGCCGCCAAAAAGTATGATCTTTTCTTTCATAATGGTTAAAATCTTATAATTTTAAAAGGTGTTATACGGGTTTCGAACATTAAAAAATAACAACAATAAGCACTTTAATAAACTGTCGATTACATCAAGAGTTCTCATAAATTAACAATTATCTGTTGATTTGTTAGCTTTTTCTGGAAATTTTTAAAAAAAATAAAAAAAAATTAAAGTTTAAAAAACCGCTTATCGACAACGAATCATGGCGATAAAAAATAATCCTAAAACTCTATGTGTCAAATTATGATGTTTTAAGTAAATTCCTCAAACTGCTCTAAAACAGCTTCATTGATATGTTTTAAGCAAGTATAAAAAAACGCCTGAGAAATATTTGACAATATAAAACCATTTTCCAATGCTCAAATCGCTTAATGAAAGCTGAAACTCAAAACGTAATCAGCGTCGATTGTGAACCGACAGAAAAAAAAATTATAAAGGATCGTTGCATTTTCTGACGATAAACATGTATAATTAGAGCACTTATAATGAAGTGTTTTAAAGTTTTGATAATTGCCGAAAGGAGGTGATTACAGATGGCAAAAAAGAAAGTTGCGAAAAAGAAAGTAGCTAAGAAGAAAGTCGCGAAGAAGAAAGTCGCGAAGAAAGTAGCTAAGAAGAAAGTCGCGAAGAAAAAAGTAGCTAAGAAGAAAGTCGCGAAGAAAGTCGCAAAGAAAAAAGTAGCTAAAAAGAAAGTAACTAAGAAAAAAGTTACTAAGAAAACAGCTAAAAAGAAAGCAACGAAGAAAAAATAATTGATTGTTTTTTCATTCAAGCGAAATTGGAAGGTTCTCATGCCACGGCAGGACCTTCCTTTTTTTGTACACTGAAGTAGAATTCCCATAGACTGAATTCGAAATAATCGGCAATAATCGGCTGTAATCGGCGATTATTGCTCAAATCAGTTAAAAATCCTTAGCAATCGGGAGGATTCATTTACACCGCTTAATGAACACTCCCCTCCCGACAGGCCCTGCGTTTTCGCCCACTTTTGACTATCAAGACTGAAAACAATATAATCAATGAATTGCCTTAACCTTATTGGTGCTTTCTTGCGTCAAATAAGTTGTTGCCTCGGAACCTTTGCTGTCAAAGGCAATTGTCGCTACGACGGGAAAATGATCCGAGGGATACTTGCCTTTGACGTTATACCGGTCAATCTTGACATCCAAAACTTTCGCACTTGCGCAAACGGGCATATGGTCGATCCGCGGACCGTTGACCGTACCGTTAAAACCGTGTCGCGTTCCAGTACCGTCGGTCTGTCCGGGATGGATCGACTCGAATGCGTCAAACATCTTCGGGTAAGAGGTATTACAGCCGTATTGACATAGGAATTCCATCGCCGGATTATCGATCTCCATATTGAAATCGCCCATTACGATGAACGGATCGTCTGTCTTACGTTCACCGATCATTTTTGCCAGCAGCTCGACACTCTTTGCACGAGACTTCTGCGACAGGTTGTCCAGGTGGACATTATAAACATAAAGACCGTCGGTCGAGTCTTTTTCGGTGAGGTAAACCCAACTGCAAATACGCGGAGGGATGTTGCCCCAACCCTTAGAACCGGGCCTGGAAGGTTTGTTAGAGAACCAGAATGTCCCCGAGTCAATCAACTGGAAACGATCCTTGCGGTAAAGTATCGCACAGCTTTCGCCTTTGGTCTTACCATTGCTCCGCCCTGCCGTATAACACGAGTACTGCGGCAAAGCACTATCGAGGTAACGCACCTGCTTGTTGAGGGCCTCCTGAAGGCCTACCACGTCTGGGGCATTTCTTGTTATCGTATCGGCGGCAATCTTCTTGCGGCCGCCCCATCCGTGACCAAACACGTCAAGAAAAGTGTCAACGCGAACATTAAAAGTCATCGCTTTTACAACGCCCCTGATGTCCTGACCGGCATAAGAATCTACTGCTTTAGAATCTACTGCTTTCTGCCCAGCTGGACAAACACCTGCGATTAAAATAAATACAATTGCCAACATTACCGAAACGGTTTTATTCATACTACGATCTTTCTGTAACTAGAGTTTGAGCGTCTGGACACCCGTTAGTTAATAATAAGGAAACTCCCTCTCCTATAGTTTCCACGCAAACGGTTATACGCAATTCATACAAGAGAGTCTTAAAAAATTTCAGAAATCCGGAAAAATTTCAAGAAAAAGGATAACGGGATTAACCCTAAAAGCGTAAGGAGTAATTCGTAAGGCGTATCGCCGGCGGCAATAATATTCTCCCCGGCTTTTCTTTTTTGTATAAGTCGCAGCATGATTTTGCCGAATTGATGGTGATATTATTTTAAGGGGGCAGATTAAATGGGAGACAGTAGAACATCCGCACTGGATTTTCCAAAGATATATCTTGTGAAATCCATCTGTATGCTGACAGTCAGCAGAGTCGTATTACTAATGATCACAGTCGCTATTTTCATCGGCGGCTGTCAAAAAAATGATCAGCCGAAATTCCGGGTCGGTTCCTTTTTCGGATCTCCGATGGGCATGACCTTTACCGACCCTAATAATCTCGGTACTCATAGCAGCAACGGCGAAAAACGCAAAGACGAAAAGACCGGCATGGTCTATACCTGCAAGGGCGGATTTATCGACATGGGCCATCTAAGGGAAGGAATCGACAGGACGGCATTTTTGACTGAACTGACAAAGAAAAATCTCTCGGAAGGTAAAACCGAATTCAACTTCAAAATCATAGAACCTTCGGTATACTGGGTTAAAATAACACTCCCCGGCGACTGGGAAGATAAAACCGAAGCAAGCAAAACAAAAATAATCAACGAGGCATCGATCTATCTGGGCCAATACTTCGCCCATACCAGCATGATCTGGCACGAGATAATAACCTGGTACGGGTACTCGTCTACGGGTATTTTCCCGGAAAACATCTCGTCATTTTCATGGGAAGACACGTATTCGGACATCATGGGCACATGCATTGCCGTCGAGGCACTGCTTACAGACAGCAGCAACTTCGACATGGCGGTCACAAGACTCATCAACCGAACCATGCTGGAACTCGACGCCCAGTCGCCCAAAGTAGCCAGGCAAGCCGCAGAACAGATCAAAGGAAAATGGTTTACCGGCAACATGTATATTTTCGTCGCCATGAAAAAACACAATTTCGACGTAGGTTTCGGCGACGGATCCGTCACCCCGCTGCTGGTTCCCGGAATTTGCCCCGATGCTAAACCGCTGCCCTGCCCTACGCCGGATATGAAGTTTCTTAAACGGCTTGGTATAAAACTGCAACTCGAGATCGAACCAAAATCATTGGAAAGAAAAAAAATATTCAATGAGATCAACCTCGCAAAAGATAAAGATCGAATGATACCAAGTATCCACTTCCCACTAATAATCGGAGAGCTCAGAAGGAAAGTGATTGCTAACATGGGAGAGAATAGTTCCCGATTAAACGCTATGGGAAAAGAATAATGTCGAATTTTCGCCCTAATCCCGCATTTTTAACAAAATACAACGAATTAACAATAATATGGAGAATTGCGATGACCAGTACTAATATTAAGCCTAAACGCCGAGCTATTATTTTTATGTCTTATTTTGGATTGGCAATTATGCTGGTATCAATGGCCGGGTGCAGTTTGACCGGCGGGCCGCGCCCCCGTGCCGGATTCCTGCCGACAGACACCCAGGGAATTGACTTCGCCAATCCCGACAAACTGGGCAAACACGCATATGGATTAACCCTGAACGAAGCCTGCGGAATCATCTATACCTGCAAAGCCGGACACCTTGACCTGAGCCATGTAAGGGGCAACGCAGACAACACAAAGTACCTGGTTCAAAAAGTCCGCAACACCCTGTCGAAAGGCTCGAAAGGATTCGGATTCACCATCACCGGCGAATTGTCCCGGCATAATGTCAAATTCACTTACCCGCCCGGCTGGGAGAACAACCCCGACAAGGAAAGAATCGCCAACGAGATCGCCTATGCTACCGGGCCTTACCTGTCATACCAGGCGACTATATGGCACGAGATACTTACATGGTTCGGCGTCCACTTTATGGGGTTCGAGCAGGAGTTTAACTCGGCCTTTTCGTGGGAAGATATGTACTCCAATGTTCTCGGCACCCAGCTTGCCGTTAAGGCAATGAAAACACCCGGCAAAAGCTTTGATCAGGCAATGACAGACGAGTTGGAAAAAACGCTCAAAGAACTCAACATCCAGCCGAGAGCAGTAGCGATCAAAGCCTCCGACAAAAT
>JAIPFN010000084.1 GCA_021736615.1 Phycisphaerae bacterium
GCCCAAAGCAACCTGAAGCTCCTGGAGAATAAACCAGGGACCACCGGAAGTCAGATCGTATGCTTTCATGGGACTGGAACCACCAACCGTTGAGTCGTAGGACTCAAAATCATCGATGACCCAGGCATTGATCTTAGATCCGGCCATCGAAACTCCGCATAACACAGTCACCGAAACGGCAACCAAAACCAAAATCATTTTCTTCGTTTTCATTACCGGTCTCCTTTAAATAAAACAAAAAAAAACAGACATCACAATAATGCCTGTCGATTGGAACCTATGATCACTCGGCAGCGAGCGATAAAGATGAGTTGATCGGACTTGTTTTTGGGGGACGTGGAAACAACGGAAGCGTCGATCCCAGTATACTTGTCAATAAGCTTTACAATAACACCCATAAATCCACGCCTTTGAAGTTTAAGGCAAAACTGCTCAAATACTTGAGTATTATCTTCAGTATAGCTTTATAATGAGGTAGTGTCAAGAATTATTTACTAAAACTGCATGTTTCGGAGGATGTTTTTATTAGTTTATTGACTTTGGGGGGGGATTTGGGTATTATGACGGTCTTAAATTTTATGATTTCTTACTGAAAGTGTCTTGAAATGCTTAAACGAACGAAAAATTGCGGCCAATTGCGTAAAAGTGATGTTGGTGAAGATATTGTTGTTGCCGGTTGGGTACACTCGTACCGTGACCACGGGAGCCTGGTTTTTGTCGATCTTCGTGATCGATACGGGCTTGTTCAGCTTGTATTCGACCCGGAGACGCATCCGGCGGCGCACGAGATAGCACGCAAGGTTCGCAGCGAGTGGGTTCTCGCCGCTGCCGGTACCGTTCGGCCGCGGTCGGAGGGTATGGAAAATCCGAAGATGGATACAGGCGAGATAGAGATCGCTGTCAGCGAGCTTGAGGTTCTTAACGTCTCCAAGACGCCTCCGTTCGAGGTTGATAACGCCGATAAGGTCAACGAGGAACTTCGGTTGACCCACCGCTATATCGATATGCGTCGGCCCAAAGCTATGAATATGATCCGGACCCGCCATAAAGTCGCTAAACTCGTTCGTGACTACCTCGACGAGAACGGATTCTTCGAGATCGAAACACCTATGCTCGGCAAAAGCACTCCGGAAGGAGCGAGAGATTTTCTCGTACCGAGCAGACTTTACCACGGCGCGTTCTACGCCCTGCCGCAGTCGCCGCAGCTGTTCAAGCAGATACTTATGGTCGGCGGAGTTGATAAATATTTCCAGATCGTCCGGTGCTTCCGCGATGAGGACCCGCGTGCCGACCGCCAGGCCGAGTTTACGCAGATCGATATCGAGATGAGCTTCGTCGACAGTGACGATGTTATCTCGATGAACGAAGGGATGATCGCCAAGGTGTTTAATGAGATAAAAGGCGCCAATGTGCAGCTTCCGATCAAACGTATGACATACAAAGACGCTGTAGATAACTATGGTATCGACCGGCCCGACCTGCGGTTTGATATGAAGCTTAAGGACATCAGCGACATTGCTAAGGATACCGATTTTAAGGTATTCAGCGCGACCGTTGAAAAAGGCGGAGTCGTCAAGGGGCTGTGTGCTCCGGGCGGTGCAAAGTATTCTCGCCGAGACATCGAAAAGACACTTACCGACTTCGTAGCCGACTTCGAGGCTAAGGGGCTTGCGTGGCTTAAGGTTGTCAAGGAAGAAGGCGCAGATGAGATCACGCTGGCAAGCAGCATTGCCAAGTTCTTTAGCGACGACCAGAAAAAACAGATTATCGAGCGGTTTGACGCAAAGGAAGACGACCTTATTTTGCTTGTGGCAGACAAAGAAGAGATCGCCAACAAGGCACTTGCTCCTTTGCGTGTTAAGCTTGGCGCCGACCTTGGTCTTTATGAAAAAAATGCACTCGAATTTGTGTGGGTTGTGGACTTTCCGATGTTTGAGTGGAACGAAGACAGCCAGCGTTATGACTCGCTTCATCATCCGTTTACGGCTCCGCTTGAATCCGAACTACACAAACTCGACACCGATCCGGGCAATATTATTTCGCAGGCGTATGACCTTGTCGTCAACGGTTCGGAAGTCGGCGGCGGAAGTATTCGTATACATGACCCCAAAACACAGGAAAAAGTTTTCGGGCTGCTTAATATTACAAAAGAACAGGCTAACGACCAGTTTGGGTTCTTCCTGAAGGCACTGGAGTACGGCGCACCGCCGCATGGCGGTTTGGCGTTTGGGCTGGACAGGCTAGTAATGCTGCTGACGGGTACGGATAACATCCGTGACGTAATCGCATTCCCGAAAACACAGCGCGGACAGTGCCTGCTGACAGACGCTCCAAGCCTGGTAGACCAAAAACAGCTCGACGAACTTAACCTGCGAACACAGAAGCATTTGAACCAGATTTCTGAAGAGTAAGGCGTAAAGCTAAAAGCGAAAAGAGTAATGCGGCGTTGGTTTTAATCTGGATGGTTAGCGTGTTTTCTGAGTGTGTCTTTTCCATGAAGGGCATGAATCCCAACGTCAAGCTGTGACGCAAGCGGAAAACGAAAAACAAAGGGATTCGAAAAAATTTCTTGCTTTTTTTAAAAAAACAGGTATACTTATGTTTAATCCAATCAATTAAACTTATTTATATCGATCTAAATTTTTGAGGTGGTGTGTGGAAATAAATAAGCTGGTATTTCAAAAAAGAACACTCTGGTTAATAGCCTTGTTGTTGTTTTCACCAAACATATTATTTGCAAAATGGTCAGAAAAACAAATCCTCACTCCTTCTGATAGCAATATAAATGATCTACACGGACATGCTGTAGCTCTAGACGGGCAATATGCTATTGTAAGTTCATTTGAATATTCAGATGAACCGAAAGCTCCATGTATTGCTTACATATATAAATATAACGACCAAAGCTCTACATGGGTTCAACATGCGATATTGAATCCTCCTGGCGATAGCCAAGAAAATTCTTTTGGATGTGCCGTTTCTATAAGTGGTAATTATGCAATAGTTGGCGCAAAAGATGATAATTCAATTGATTACAGTTCTGGAGCAGCTTTTGTTTTTAAATGTGAAGAAGACAGTTGGACACTTTGCCAAAAAATAACAGCTTTAGATGGCGAGGAAGCAGCCAGGTTTGGCAGCAATGTTGCAATAGATGGAGATACCGCAATAATTGGCGCACCTGGAGATAATGATAAAGGCACAAGTGCCGGGGCTGCATATATTTTTAAAATAGAAGGTGATAGTTGGATTCAAAAACAAAAACTTTTTGCTTCTAACGAAAACGGCGGAGATTATTTTGGGACTAATGTCGATATTTGCGGTAAGAATGCAATAGTAGGAGCATATGGTAAAGAAACAAATGGGACTCATTCAGGAGCAGCTTATATTTTTCATTTTGACGGAAATAATTGGTTTGAACAAGATAAGTTACTTGGTTCCGACACAGATCAATATGATGTTTTCGGTTGGAGAGTTTCAATTTGCGAGAATTATGCCTTAGTCAGTGCGCAAGGATACAACAGCGACTCTGGCGCTGCATTTATTTTCAAAAAAAACACACCCACAGATAGTTGGAAAGAAGTAAAAAAGGTTATTGCATCCGACTCTAGAAGATATGATTATTTTGGTCGCTCAGTTGCTACTGATGGTGTTTTTTTTGTTGTGGGTTCCATTTTTTCAGGCAGTTGCATTTCTAATGGGGGAAAGTTATATGTATATAAATTCGTTGGTTCTGAATTAGTTGAATGGGCAAGACTTTGTAACTCACAAGCATACAGTAACGGTTTATTTGGTCATTCAGCCGCAATAGATAATGGAAGAATTTTGGCAAGTTGCCCAGGTTTAGATTACGAAGATTCACCTCCCGGAAGAGTTTATTACTTTGAAAATACTCCCTTAGAAGCAGACCTTGATGGAAACTCATTTGTGAACCTTAAAGACTTTGTATTTCTGGCTGAATCATGGCTTGATAATGGATGTACGCAAATCCAAGGCAATTGCAATGGTTGCGATCTTGACGAGTCGGGACAAGTAGATATAAATGACATAGGAATATTTTCTATGAAATGGCTTAACTGACAGAACTAAATCATTAGCAAAAAAACTTAAAAGACACAAGAATTAGTTTTTTTCACAAAATCGCTCAGGCATATTAACTATAAGGATCTCATTATGAAGCGTCGTGATTTTTTGAAGGGTTGTTTTGTTGGGCTTGGTGGTGTTGCCGTTGGCGGTTTGGTTAGTGATTCCGCGGCGATGTCGATTGTTGGGGCAGGTAATAAGACCAAAAAGCCTAATGTGCTTCTTATCCTTGCTGACGATATGGGGTACTCGGACGCTGAGTGTTATGGCGGCGATGTTAAGACACCTAACCTTAACGCTCTTGCTGAAAACGGGGTTCGTTATAGTCAGCATTACTCTACCGGTCGCTGCTGGCCGTCTCGTGCGTGCATACTGACGGGCTATTATGCCCAACAGTGCGGTCGCGACCCTATCGAAGGTATCCTTAAGAGCAACAGGCCTGCATGGGCGCCGCTGCTGCCGGAGATGCTTAAGCCCTACGGTTACAAATCATATCACACGGGCAAATGGCATATCGACGGCAGTCCGAAAGAAGCGGGATTTGATCGCGATTGGGGCGCCAAAGAATCCGGACGCCAATGCGACGACGACCGCTATTTTAACTCCAAACCATGGACCGAAGATGAGCTTTCGGCACCTGTTAAAGAGGGCCAGCCGTACTATTCGACCGTCGGTATCGCAGACCATTCCATCGCCTGCCTGAAACTGCATAAGAAAAATCATCCAGACAAACCGTTCTTTAAGTATACGGCGTTTTACTCGCCGCACTTCCCGCTGCACGCGATGCAGAAGGATATCGATAAATACCGCGACGCATACCTGGAAGGCTGGGATGTTATTCGCGCCCGCAGGCTAAAAAAGATGACGGAAATCGGGCTGGTTGACTGCAAGCTTTCTGAAAGGCAAACCGATGTCGTTCCGGTGTGGAATTTGTCCGGCGAAAAGCTTAAAGAAAACATCGGCGAAGGCGAAGCGCCAAAAGCGGTTGCATGGGAGACTCTAACCGATGAACAGAAAAGGTTCCAGGCGACTAAGATGGCTATCCATGCGGC
>JAIPFN010000085.1 GCA_021736615.1 Phycisphaerae bacterium
ATACGGAAATGCGACGAATGCAAGACCAGGTCCGCCGTCAACAACATCTGCGACACCGACACCGTTGCCGCCTTGTTGAGTGGCAAAGGCCATCCCGCCAAGAGTGGCGAATATGGCGATTCCTCCGACAAAACTTGTACCAAGGTCGGCAAAGCAGATTATCGCCGCGTTATTATTAAGGTCGCTTTTTCTGTGCAGGAAACTGGCGTAAGTAAGCATTACGCCGTAAGCAAGCGAAAGTGAAAAGAAAACCTGCCCGAAAGCGAACCGCCATGTCGTAGGCTTGGCAAGCTGCGACCAGTCCGGATCGAGATAATAGACAAGTCCGCCCATTGACCCTTCCAGCGTAAGTCCGCGAACGGCAAGGACAATAAGCATAAGGAACGGCAGAGGCACAGTCAGCCATACGATCTTGCCGACGAGCTTTACCCCTTTGAAAATACAGAAATACATCATAATCCACGAGACGATCAGCGGAATAAGAATGTTCCACTGCATCGCCCCGAATACCGGCGGGTTAACCGCATCCTTAGCGGGCATGTTAAGGTATGTCGTATAGAAAAAATCTTTTGCATTGGCTACGCCTTGTGCGCCCTCGCCGCCCCACGGAAGGGGGACGTCATTGATTATCGAAAGGACACTGTAATACATAAAACTGAAACAGTAAGCCAGGATTACCGGGTAATACATGATGATAACAAAACCGAGCAAAATCCCCCACCATCCGACAAACTCAAGCCGCTTGTTGCAGCGACCGAAAGCATCCGGTGCCGCTCGCTGTGTGAAATGCCCCAGGCTGAACTCAAGTATCAAAAGCGGTATCCCGATACACACCATCCCGATGATATACGGAACCAGAAACGCGCCGCCGCCGTGATCATAAAGTTTATACGGGAATCCCCAAAGGTTTCCAAGTCCTACGGCAGAGCCTACGGCGGCTAATACGAAGCCTCCGCGGGTGCCCCAAGTTTCTCGTTGTTCTTCGAGTAGCTGAGCCAAGAGTCTCTCCTGTTAAATTGCGAAATGAATTTATTGTAAATCGATCCCCAGGACCGACAAGGTGTCACGTTCGATAATAGCGCGAATTACTTCACGCGGAACATTCGGCAAATTTGTATTGGCCATCAGTTTATTGAACCCGAGCAATGTCTCGATGCATTCACCGGGTTGGCCATTAGGAAACGCGCTGCCGAAAAACAGCTTGTCCATTACACCGGCCTCGTAGCAACTGACGACCAGGTTATAAACCTCCCAGACCCGCTGCGGGCATATCGAAAGATCGGCATAAATGTTTTCATGTTTTGCGATCATGCTGATAGTCTGGTTAAGGAACGGCAGCCCCATCCCTCCGATAATTATTTTAAGGTCGCCGAATCTGCGGGCAATTTCGTCTAAAAGGTACGGCTGTGAATAATTCAGAATATCATCAGCGGCGAAAGGGGGGCAGTTATGAAAGAAAACTGGCAAATTAAGACCCTCTGATGCCTCATAGAACCGCATGATATTGCTGTTTGTCGGATGAAAACCGCCTTGCGGGCAATACAAAACTACACCTCTAAGACCCAGGTCCTTTGTCAAAGCTTTGACATTTTTCGGTGCCGGGTTATCACTAAGCGGGTCAAAAATGCCGAAACCGACCATTTTAGGCTGATCTTTGACATAATCAGACAAGACCTTGTTCGATTTTTCCGAACTTTCGCCCGCGGTCGCAAGGACGATACACGAGTCGATTTGTTCAATAGCCGCAAGGTGGTCGGCAATGTCTGCTTGACCGGCAGTGCAATTTAAATGCGTATGGCAATCTGATATCATAATACTGTTTTCGGCGTTAAACCCATAATAAGTGTAATTTTTGTCAAACTGACATATTATCCGCCCAAAATCGTTTCTGTCAAGTCCAAATGTCTGTGAGTTTTTAAGACATCAGCAGATCTGACCCAACTTCCCAGGTAACGCATTAATGAAAATACAATAGCGAATATCGATGCCAAATGAATATTCCAGTGCTTAAGATAGGTGAAAATGCTTTTCTTTTACCCATCTGATTACTATAATCAATGTCTGTTGCACAGTTAACGGGAGGGCTGGGCATAAAAGATCTGAAGTCAAGGGGTGTTTTTATCCCGGTCTGTCAAATGAACAAATGCCAATAAGCATTAGAAAGGACACAGGGTATGCGTAATATTATTCAGAATCGACTAATCGCGTTGTATTTTTCTATAAGTTTTGCGTTTTTATTGACACAGGCTCATGTAAGTGCGCAATCATCTGATTTCTTTGCGTACTATACAAGATTAGCGTATGACGATGACAACAATACTGGTAAATATGCAGACATTATAGTTAATCTGGGCCAGCGTGGGCAACTTGTTTTCAGCCGTGAGTACAGCTACCAACCCTACTGGCAGGCCTCCAAAAAAAAGCATTTCCTCGAACCGGTTATCTCTTTTGTCGGTGATGGTCCTGCTGGACGTCCAGACAAGATAAATAAATGTTCCTATGTTCGTATTGTCGAGGATAAAACAGATCGAATTGTAATTCACTGGCGATATGCACCTGATCAGAAACGTGACAGCTTTACTCGCTTCAGGGAAACTTACTGCGGTGATATAGGTGTATATTATGCCGAATACGCCGATGAATATTTTACGATTAAACCTGACGGCAGTGTGGTCAGGCAAGTCAAGACCGGTTGCTACAAGCTCGATGACTTCAACGATCCGGCCAATATGGTCAATCAGGTGTTGAAACTGACATCTTCCGGAATCTCTGTTATAAAGACCACACCTGCAAGGCTCCATTGCCTTCCGGGTGACCCTGTTGACGGGTCGGCAGTAATTAAAAAGAGTACTCAACCGCCAGCTTTATGGATGAGATTCGATGAAGGCCTCAAACCTAACGAACATGCCACAATAGAAAGTTTTAGAGGTACCAAATGCATGATAAACGGTATGGACAGCTATTGGCGTCCGGGCGTATCGGGTTCATGCCTTTCATTCGACGGTTATACCAATAAGGTGACGGTCCCGGCCTCGGGTGTTCCCGGTCTTAGCGATGGTTTTACTATACAGACCTGGATAGCACCGCAGGAATATTCATGGAACTTTGCCGGAATTGTCGATCGGGACCAGGATAAGAAGGCCGGCTATTGTCTTGGAATCAATCACATAGGACAGATCGGCATTTACGCTCATGTGCAAGGTTATTGGCAGGGACTGATGACCACCAGCAAAGTCCCGCTCTTGACATGGACCCACGTTACCGCGGTATATGAAAAATCGAAAGGATTTTCCGTGTACTTTAACGGCCAGCTGGTCTCCTCGAAAAAAACATCAGGCCGTGTTAATGACGCAAGTGAGTTGGACCTCTATGTCGGTATGGCCCATGAGAAACAATTTCCCTGGGCTTATGAACGTAAAATAACCAAAGAGTTTCTTTCAAATATGGTTTTCAGCGGTCTCATCGACGAAGTCAAGATATTCGACAGGGCTTTAGAGCGGTCGGATATAAATGCAGACTACCTTCTGACCAAACCCAGGATCACCAAACCCCTGAAGTTCTGGGTCTTGCCGGCTGGACCCGATAAGATGGACAAATTCGGAGCCTTCTATACAAAACTTAAATGCAGCCCTGAATGGGATGGACTCTGGCGAGTTGGCAAATACGCAGATATTGTGGTGGGTTTTGATGATAAGCCCTGCCGCTTCGTATTCTGGCGTGGGACAAATTATCTTCCCAGTCTAGTAAGCAATCCCGGCCCGAGCGGTATCTGGATGAGTGATCAGAGTCCTGAAAACTACAATGGCGAGTGTTTCGAGCATATGTCTGACAAGATGTGCCGTTATTCGCATGTCCGTCTTATCGAAAACACAGATGCCCGGGTTGTAGTACATTGGCGTAACACCAGTGTGGGCATCAGCTATGACTGGATGAAAGTTAACAAGGACGGCTGGGGCCTATGGACCGATGAGTACTGGTACATATATCCTGATGCGGCAGCAGTTCGCTACCAGGTTAGCAGAAGGCTCAAGGATCTGCCGGCACAGACCCAGCAAAATGAAATGATCAGTCAACCCGGTAAACGCCCCGAGGACAACGTACCTTATGATTCTGTTACACTCTCAAATCTCAATGGTGATACCGAAACCTGGAACTATTCTTTAGGGAATACATTTCTAAAAACTCCCCCAATAGAGGGCAATAAGAATCTCGTCTACACTAATATCATTTCAGAGTACAAGCATTTCAATATTGGCCAGGTCGGTTCCTGGTGGAAAGTGTACAGCCAATGGGAATCCATGAGGATGGCGTACGGCCATTCAAAATACAATGCCTGGAACCATTATCCTTTCGGTCTTTTGCCCAGTGACGGTACCGTTGCCACGGGCATTGACAGGGTAACTTCTTCATGTCTGGGAACACTCTATGGTCTTCAGCATTTATTGGATGACGGCAGAACCGAACTGTACAATATCTATGGGATGACAGATCTCCCCGTTGCTGAACTTAAAACTCTGAATCGATCGTGGAACAACCCTGCCGAAATTACAAATATCAACGGCGGTACCTGTATAGGTTACGATAAGCGGCAAAGGGCGTATCCCATCACCAGGAAAAAGTCTGCGATAACATTTAGCCTCAACGCTTCTGAAAAAAACCCTGTTTTGAATCCTTGCTTCGTGATTAAGAACTGGTCAAGCAACTCTAAGGCAAGTGTCGAGATAGATCAGAACAAGAGAACCGATGGTTCCGTCCGGCAGGATATTATAAGGGATACCGACGGTTCCAGAACCATGGTAATATGGATCAAGCAGACTTTAGATCAAAAAACCAGTTATAAAATCTATTAAGGGTTATTTAGTGGCAATAGGAGCCCGAAGCGCCAGCGCAGGGATAAAAGCGTTTAAGTTGTAGGATAGAAAACATCTTCTTTTACCCATCATTGCTTCCTGTCCAAAAACCCCTTGACTGCCGGTCTCTGAGGATTTTATAATACTCCCCAGAAATCAAACCATGGTATAAGGTTGTATGATGTGCTATAATTAAAGCATCATTAAGTTCTTGTAGGGGTTAGAGTTATGGCAAAAAGACGGCATTTTGGTAAGGAATTTAAGGCTCGTGTGG
>JAIPFN010000086.1 GCA_021736615.1 Phycisphaerae bacterium
ATATAATGTCATATACCATCTACAGGCAGACCTACATCCTTACAGCCCATCGTCATAAACCTTTCTCCTTGCAGCACTTACAATGGCCACCGTCTTTCTGGCACGGATATTGCTTTATTTACTGGTGATATTTTGATAAATTGCTTTAATTGAAGATTTACTTAAGGGGTTTGATTTGAGTTCTAAACGAATGGCTTTGCTGGGATTGTTACTGCTGGTTCCTGCTCCGAGTATTGGTGTGTTTGCGGGTATGATTACGCTGCCGGATAACGTAATCGGTAAACTGGTCTTTGCAGCTTCCAAGTTCTGGATATTGGTGGTTCCGCTTTTCTGGGTTGGTTTCGTTGAAAAGGAAAACTTTAGCTTATCACGGCCCAGGAATGGAGGCTTTGGAGTCGCGGCCGGGCTTGGTTTTTTGATGAGTTTGGTTATTGTTGCGGCGTATGCGGTGTTTGGCCCGCTTCTTATAGACCCTGCCGGGATCAAGTCAATGGCCGCAGAGGTCGGGCTTGCCAACCGTTATGTCTACCTCGGCGGTGCTGCGTACTGGATACTTGTCAATTCGGTTCTGGAAGAGTATGTCTGGCGATGGTTCGTTGTCAAGCAGTGCAGGGTGTTTATGCCCAGATGGCCGGCAATTATTGTCTCGGCGGGCTGCTTTACCATTCATCATATTATAGCGATGCAGGTATATTTCAGCTGGCCGGTAACGATACTGGCGTCAATGGGGATTTTTATCGGCGGAGCGACCTGGTCGTGGTGCTACCTGAAATACAAATCGATCTGGCCGGGGTACATAAGCCATGCAATGGTCGACGCGGCTGTCTTCGGTATTGGCTACATCCTGATATTCATGTAATCAGCCGGCCTAACAGGAAGGTACAAGCCCTCCAAATCAGGTTAATGTCACTGATCTCGGCAATGCTGTATACAAAACCAACCAGGATAACGCTGCTTCCAAGAGACATTGCGGACATTAAAAATTCCGCAAAATGAAAAACGGTAAAAAAATGGTAAAGAATGGTAAACTTTTTCAATGATTTTTATGCCGTTGAGCAATTAAGCCGAAATCATCATGCTGGTAACACATTTTTAACAAAGGCAAATACATGAATATTCGGTATGTTGTTTCTACGATGGTTTTCTGGTGGCGTGAGCATAACCTGTCATTCGAGCAAGAGTGCGATTTTCTGCGTTCGCTTGGCTTTGGCGTCGAATTATGGCCGACGATCAAGGGCAATAACGACTGCCGCTATGTCAAACGGAACTGGACAAGGCTAAAAAACGCCACTGAGGGCATGCTAGTGGCGATGCATTCGCGAAATGACGGGCCGACACTGGAGGAATGGAGCGAGCAGATTGACTGCGCAAAAATGCTCGGCGCCCGCATCATAGCTGACCCGCAAAGCCTCTGCGTATCCGACCAGCTCGGCATAGCCGACTGGGGATTTATGACCGATGTTGTGGGGATCGCTAAAGAAAAAAACGTCGCTATCTGCGTAGAAACCGGGTCGCTGGCGGCGATGCTGCAGATCGGCGAAAAATTTGACTCTGTCGGATATTGCCTCGATACCGGGTTCGCCAATATCGATAAAAGTGCCGATTTCAGGGAATATGTCGACCAACTCGCGGCCCGGACGACATATCTGCACCTCAACGACAATTACGGCAGGTTCGACGACCACGAACCGCCAGGGGCTAAACATGGTATCTCAGACGAGAACTGGGGTTATCTGCTTGAGGGGATGTCGAAATATAATAACGAAGTTATCGGGTCTTTCGAGATGTTTCCCCCTATGCCCGGAACTATGATACGCCAAGCCATGGATTTTCTATTCGGAAAACTTAACTGGCCCGGCAAACCCGAAAGCACCTCAGGTGCCGACGAAAATACTTATCGGCCGATGTAAAGGAAACCTCTTGCCCAAAACCAGGTTCCGGACAAGAGATCACACGTATAATTTGCAATAAATTGCGGTATTTAGAACCCGTATACGGGTCTTAGCTGATCCTGCGTAGGCATTGACGAGTAACGCTCACCCCTGGGGCCTATAAAGTCGGGACCGCTTTTTGTCAATGTTACAGGTATTTTCGATCCGTTGGTGTTTGTGATCCATACGGTTACACTGTTCTGACTGGCTCTTAGATCGTTCATTTCATTTTGTCTTGCCGTTTCGGCCTTTTTCTTGTCGGATTCGTTACCTACAAGATAACCGATACCGCCTCCTGCACCTGCACCAATTGCGATGGACGTTGAGTCTCCACCGGCTAAAGCACCGATTCCTGCTCCCAATGCTCCACCTATCAAGGCATCGTTCTGGGCGTCACTTTCGCAACCGGCAATAAAACAGAATACTGAGCTGATCATGAATACTAAAGTTATTGATTTCATTGGTTTAAACATTGTTTGCTCCTTTTTCCGGGGTTATTACCCCAATAATAATATTAAATCCTATTGCCCATATTGTCTGGCAACAGTCTGTTTTTCTTTCTCTTTCTCTTGCTGACCGCCAATCCAATAACCGGCTCCGGCACCGATTGTACCGCCGATTAGCATGCTGCCGGGGTCTCCACCGACTATGGCGCCTATTCCGGTTCCGATGACTGCTCCAATAAGAGCGCTGTCCTGGGCACTGTTTCCGCAACCGGCGAAAAATAGCGTTATAAAGCTGATTATTAGTACTACTGTTATCATTTTCATTGGTTTAAGCATTGTTAGCTCCTTTTGACGGGCGTATTACCCTGTAAAAAATAAAGAATCTATGTTTAATAACCTTATGCTTAAATCATACTAAATAATTCGGTATATCCAAAAAATGCAATCATTATTTCTTACTTATTTTTGACCAGTCCTGGACGTTTTTGGCAAATACTTCTACTGACCTGGTTTTCATTATATGGCCAATAATAGCCGGTTTGATCTTAATCTTTACCATCGCCTTTTCAGCTCTATCCCACAGTCGGTCGGATTTTTTCTGGGAATCGGCAAGGTACAACTCGGTGACAAGCTCCTGGAGTTTGCCGAGCATGATAGAGTCCATATTCTCATAGTATCTTGAGATGACTTTTTTCTGATAACTTGAACGATCTTGTACGCCCATTAGCCGTTTTTCCTTTAAAATAGCAATCTATAACATTTGCTTCTCAATGCCGCATAATATAAGACGCCTTCGCCGATAAATCTATTGCTTTTTCTTCAAAATACTGTTTTTTTGCTTGCAATAAGGATTCTTGATCTGTAGAATACCCGGTTTCCATAATCCGGTGAAAAATTGAATTTTAATCGTCAATTCACCGATATGGAAGTTTGCTTGCTTATTTGAGTAAAAACGCCAAAGTAGCTCAACGGTAGAGCACTGGTTTTGTAAACCAGCGGTTGAGGGTTCGATTCCCTCCTTTGGCCTTTTTTAGTCTAAAGTCTAAAGTCTAAAGTCTTAAAGTCTATAGTCTTTAGATATTTTTATTTTTGCCCCGCCGCCTTACCTCTCGGAACTCAATTATTTATCATTTTTTGGGCGGCTTGATTTATTAAGGATACGCAATGGAAAAGGCTATTGAAAAAGCTAAAGCTCTTATCGAGGCGATGGAGTATATCCGCAAGTTTAACGGCAAGATCGTAGTTGTCAAACTTGGCGGCAGCGTTCTTGACGATCTTGAGCTTCAGAAAAAGCTGCTTACCGACGTTGTGTTTATGGCGACGGTTGGTATTCGGCCGATCATCGTTCACGGCGGCGGCAAAGCGATCACTCGTGCGATGAGCGATGCGGGACTTGAGCCTGTCTGGGTACATGGCCGCCGTTACACAGACGAGCGGACCCTGGCTATCGCCGAACATACACTCGTCCATAAGGTTAACACGCCTATCTGCAATACTATCAAAGAGCTTGGCGCAAATGCCATGGCGCTGCATTCATTGTCCAGTTGCGCATTGTTCGCAGAACCTCTCAAACTTTCGACCGATGACGGCAGGAAGCTGGACGTCGGGCTGGTAGGAAAGGTTACGAAAATCAACGCCGAGGTACTTGTTACCCTTTGCTCGGCGGGGACGATACCGGTTATCGCACCGGTGGCGTGCGACAGAAGCGGCGGCAAACTCAATGTCAATGCCGACAGTGCAGCCGGAATGGTAGCAGCCGCCGTCAAAGCTGAAAAGCTTGTAATGGTCAGCGACACGCACGGTATCTATACTGACCTGGAAGATAAGTCCACAAGAATATCCAGTGCCAGCGAAAAAGAAATTGAAGAAATGGTCGCAAGCGGCATCATCACTTCGGGAATGATGCCCAAGGTTGAGGCATGTTTTACCGCCCTGAAAGGCGGAGTCAAAAAAACGCATATAATCGACGGCAGAATACAGCATTCTCTGCTGCTTGAAATTTACACGAACGAGGGAATCGGAACGCAGATCGTTTAAAATGAATAATGATTCCCGACGTAAAGCCGGGATGTGCCATATTGTATAATGTATAATAGTGGAAACCGCCTTCGGCGGATGCTGTTTAATATAAAATACAGCGTGGGCATGACCCACCCTACTTGAAAGATGTGTTATGAATACTAAAGAAATAATTGAAATGTTTGATCGGTATGTTATTGCTAACTACGGCCGGCTGCCCAGGGCTATTGTCAAGGGCGAGGGAAACTGGCTTTGGGACGCCGACGGCAATAAGATACTTGATATGTTTCCCGGCTGGGCCGTTAGCGGGATTGGTCACTGCCATCCGAAAGTTGTCGCGGCGATACAAAAACAGGCCGCTGAGCTTTTACATATTGACAATACATTCTATATCGAACAGCAGGGCAAACTCGCCAAGCTGCTTAGCGACCGTGCATTCGGCGGCAAGTGTTTTTTCTGCAACAGCGGAGCCGAAGCTAACGAAGCTGCTATGAAACTGGCTCGCAGGCATACGCCAAGAGAAAAATATAAATACATAACTACCGAAGGCAGTTTCCACGGCAGGACTTTCGCGGCTGTGACGGCGACGGCACAACCTAAGTATCACGAGGGTTTTTTGCCGATGCTTCCAGGTTTCGATTATATTCCGTTCAACGATGTTGACGCGCTGCGAAAAGCGTTTAGCGACGAGACAGCTGCC
>JAIPFN010000087.1 GCA_021736615.1 Phycisphaerae bacterium
TAGCGTTCATTATCGTAACGTCGAATGTTCCGCCCCCAAGGTCGTAGACGAGAATTCTTCCGGAAACTTCTATGGTCGTTGCATAATAAAGGGCCGCGGCGACAGGTTCGTTGACGATGCCTATGACGTTTAGTCCGGCAAGGGCACCGGCGTCCATCGTCGCTTTTCTGCGAAGTTCGTCAAAGTGTGCGGGAACCGAGATCACAACGTCAGTGACTTTTCCGTGTCCGTTTGAGCACTCCTGGGCCAGTTTTTTCAGTATCAGGCTCGAAAGCTCTACAGGCGACCACTCTTTGTCGTCGATCTTCTTAATGTAATTTGTATCGCCCATGTGACGTTTGATCCAGCGTACCGACCTGTCGACATTTATGTGCCTGGAGTTCAAGGCTTCCACGCCTACCCTTACAAGATTCGAGTCATCTTCGTCAAAGAAGATTGCCGAGGGGGTAAGTCTTTCGCCTTCTGCGTTAGCGACGACCTCGGGCTTTCCGATGGCATTTAATACAGCCAGCGCTGAAAATGTCGTTCCGAGGTCTATGCCTGCGATATTTCGTTTAGTCATGTCATCCATTTTGCACCTGTATAATTAACCCAAACTGACCGAGTTCGGCCTTGATTATAATGTAAGCCAACATCTAGCAAAGACTTACAACACATTTCTTTTTTATTGAAATCGGCTCGGCCTTTTGGCCGAATCCTTCCCTAATCCCTAAAACCTAATCCCTAAACCCTGCAAACTGACCAATCGGTCAGTTTGAGTAATAAACTTATTCGAATAATTTAACTCTTGCTGCGCGAACAACCCTTATGTTATCTTCGTCGATCATGTACTGGTAGCCGGGCTTTATCACTTCGGCGATTTTTCCTCTAACGTTTTTGCCGTCAGAGGCAACTTTCTCTTTTATAACTTCAGCATATTTTTCCTGCCCGCTGTAATCGCTGTTGATCTCGGGGGTAAACTGTTCGACACCGCTCGATTCGAGCGAAAAAATCAATTCGTCCCGGATGTCTTCGAGTTCGGCGGTTTCAATATCGTTTTCTTTGAGCCTGTCGATGCGATTTTCAATGTTGTCGATACACCGAATAATTCTCACACAGAAATTTTTGATTATATTCCAGTCGTAGCCTTCCTGAAGCTTTTCATTTCTATTTTGCTGCTGGCTGGCATACTCACGGATCGCTGAAATTTGCTGTGTCAGATCGCTAAGAACCGTGTCGCCGGCGGGTTTTCCCGTTGCCGCTTCTCTGACGGATTCGGCCATTTGCCTCAGTTCCATTACCTGCTTTTCAAGGCTTTCGCTCTGAGCTTTCAGCGATTGGTCAACCTTGCTGACATGTTCGCTATAGCCTGAAATGATCGTATTTCGAATGTTCTCTTCGAGTTTATCGAAAGCCTTTTCTTTTAGCCCCGAATCCAGTAAATCTCCCTTGCGTCTGCCGAAGTTGGCAGTATCCGCATCGCAGTACATTGTGTTGATATTCTCGAAGTCGTACGCCGAACGGTTTGAAAGGATGTCAGTTACGGGCTGTTGTTTTATTTTGCCTATTCCATTTACCGCCTTTTTAATCTTGAGTTTTTTCCCGGCTTGAGCTATTTCGAGAACCTGTTCGGGTTGATTGCTTAACATCTGGGTTTCCTGATTAATATTGCCAACTGTTTTCATTTTGATTACCTTCAGAATCCCCCAGCTTATAATAATTAAAATGCCCAGGGCAACACTGCCGGTTGAGGTGGATTTTACCAGGGGTCTGATCGTATTTCTTTTCTGAAAATTTTCCAGTTCGGTTTGCCATTTTTCATCGGCGACAGTTTCTGAAAGACCGCTCATATCATCTTCACCGGCAATCATTTTGTCGAGTTTGCTCAGCTTTTCTTTTAGCATTATTTCGTGCCTGGAAATCCGCGTCTTTTCTATTTTCTGGTCAATAGCAACCCAGCAGAAACCGGCGATTCCCAATAGCCAAAGGGCAAGGATGAAAGTTATATAATTTTTTGTTTTTGAATTTATCATGTTACCGATTTTCCTTTTATACTACTTATATAAAACATAAGAAATGAATAAGGTGTAATCAAATATGCGTAATGGAATTGTTTTTAAAAAAACGCCCGATAATATCCACCAGAAATGTTTACAGCGATGGGCTTTAAAAGATGCAGTAAGTTTTATTTACGCAAACTGACCGAATTGCTCAGTTTGAGCGACCTTAGAACGAAAATGAACAAGATTATCAAGCAGACAGGTCTTGAACCATGACCAAAAACCTTTCAAAACCTTATAAGCACACGAGAAACCGATCTCTTCAGGCTGACCGGGAACATAAAAGCTGTTTGCACCTGGATTGGAAACAGCCCAGAAGTGGCGTTAAAGCATTACGCACAGGTTATAGAAGTGGACCAAAGAGAAGCCTTGAAGATGTCAGTTTTAGACGCCGGAAAAAAAAGGGTGCAAAATACGGTACGCACTGGTGCTGATTCGTCTTGCACTTAGTTGCACGAAGCAAAAGTGGGGAACACTCGAAACCTTGATTATTGCAACAAAAATGTAGAAAAAACAATAGCCTGCAACCTCATACAATATGAAGCTACAGGCTATCGATTGGGCCCACCTGGACTCGAACCAGGGACAAATGGATTATGAGTCCACTGCTCTAACCAACTGAGCTACGGGCCCTCTGAAGTATCCGCAAATCATAGAAAGTGCTCTATAATATGTCAACAATAAAAATGAAAAATTTAATTGGCAAAATTACTCTAAATGAGATATATTCCCTTTCGCCCAAAATATGAGCAAAATTGCCCGGATCAAACTCCTTCCGGCAGGCAAAATCTAACTAATTCTGAGGTTACATTGATGCGTAAATGTCTTGTTTTGGCGATTCTCGCCTTACGTAAGGATTTTTGTTAGAATTTTCGATGTTTTTATAGTTAATCGTGTTTCGCATGCAAATGGGAGATGCCGGATATTATAGTTTTTGAAGACATGCCGCATTTTGATCTTGCGGTGATTTTCTATGTTTAATGGAGACAGCATGAAGAAAGAAATTTCGTTTTTATTCTGTGGTATTCTCATCGGGGCATTGGTCGCAACCTGCGTCTTTGCATTCCTTCTGCGTTCAGGCATGACCGGCGGAGGAGGTAACACCCGCCAGATGGTATTGAAACTCGGGCATTCACTGGATACCAGCCACCCGGTCCATCAGGGCATGGAGTTTATGAAAAAGCGGTTGGAAGAACTATCCGGCGACACAGTCTCAATTGACATTTATCCCAGCAGCGTTCTCGGTTCTGAAGTTCAGTGTATTGAGCAACTGCAAAACGGTTCACTGGACATGACCAAGACTTCGGCGGCCTCTATTGAAAACTTTGTGCCGGAAATGGCGGTCTTTGGCCTGCCCTATCTGTTCAGGGACGTCGATCATTACTGGGCGGTTCTAAAGAGCGATCTGGGTAAAGTGATCCTGCACAAAGGCGGCGACAAATCGCTTCAGGGATTGTGTTATTACGACTCAGGCAGCCGGAACTTTTATACCAAGGACCGGCCTATTCGCACGCCGGACGACCTGAAGGGACTGAAGATTCGTGTGATGAACAGCCGTACTGCAATGGATATGGTCAGTACCCTCGGAGCGGCGCCGACGCCGATTGCCTGGGGCGAACTTTACAGCGCGCTGGCACAAGGGACAGTCGATGGTGCCGAAAATAATCCGCCGAGTTTCACCTCCAACAAACACTATGAAATTTGCAAGCATTTTACCAAGGATGCCCACACTCGCATTCCCGACCTGCTGCTGATCAGCACCTCGACCTGGAACAAACTAACCCCAGAGGTAAAGGCTTGGATCCAGCAGGCTGCCGATGGGTCTTCTGATTATCAGCGAAAACTCTGGGAAAAGAAGACCGCCGAGTCGCTAGAACAGGCCAAGGCCGAAGGCGTGACGATCTACGAGGTCGACCAAAGCCTCTTTGCCGAAAAGGTCCAGCCGATGTACGATGCGATTGATGACGGGCTAATTAAAGAACTTGTTAGACTAATACGTCAGGTGAAGCCATGATGATTCAAATGCTGAAAAAAAGTCGTATTATTATGTGTCGCCTTCTTGAGACGGCGCTGATTCTGGCGGTTCTGGTGCTGGTTTTGATCGTGATGTGGGGTGTGCTTTCACGGGTATGTGGAACTTTTGTGGCATGGCTGTCTACAAAAGGCATTGAAGCGTGGTCTATTTTGCCGCGAGGTCAGGATAAGAACAGTGAGGAAATGGCTCGCTTTCTTCTGATTTGGGTTTCACTGCTGGGAGGAGCTGTTGCGTTTGGTGAAAAGGCGCACCTCGGTGTGGACTACTTTGTCGGCAAGTTCGATCCGTCCGCCCGCAAATTTATTACGATTTTCGGTCAGTTGATCGTACTGTTTTTTGCCGTCAACATTTTTGTGATGGGCGGCAGCAATATCGCCTTCAATAATATGGAGCAGTTGGCGCCGGCGCTTGGGAAATATGGTTTAAAAATGGGCCATGTTTATCTGGCGCTGCCGATTTCGGGTGTATTTATGATACTCTTTATGGTTGAGCAAATGCTGGAAACGCTGCTGACGCCTGCCACTGATGAAAAGGAGGCCAACTAATGGGTGCAGTTGCTTTGGTTTTAGTATTGATTTTTGTGCTGCTGTTGGTAATGAATGTACCAATTGCCGTTGCGATTGCGATGGCCGCCTTTGTAGCGATTTTTGCCGAAGGTGTCGATCCGTCGGTTATGATGGCAACAAAAATGGCCAACGGTGTAAACAGTTTTGCGCTGCTGGCAATTCCGTTCTTTATCCTGTCCGGGCATCTGATGGGCCGCGGCGGGATGGCTCGCCGATTGATCGATTTTGCAAGTTCGATGGTCGGCATGTTCCCCGGCGGTCTGGCTTATGTCAACACGCTGACGTGTATGCTGTTTGGTTCGATTTCAGGCTCTGCAGCCGCAGCAGTGTCGTCCGTCGGAGGTTTCATGATTCCCGAGATGAACCGAAAGGGCTACAATCGCGAATTCAACGTAGCCGTAACGACAACCGCGGCGACA
>JAIPFN010000088.1 GCA_021736615.1 Phycisphaerae bacterium
CCGCCGAGGGATTCGACGAATTCTCTGCCTATGACGACTTTTTCGGCCCAGTCGGCGCGTTTGACGAGTATGACGGGCCTGACTGCCATGATTAACGAAAGCGGGTCCGGTTCGTCAAAGATGACAATGAAGTCGACGCTTTCCAGTGCCGAAAGAACCGTTGCCCGGTCGTGCTGGTTGTTGATCGGTCGTGTCGGGCCTTTCAGTTGGGGGACGGACCTGTCGCTGTTAAGACCGAGGATAACGATATCTCCCTGTTCCTTGCAGAACTTGAGATACTCGATGTGTCCGGCGTGAAGCACGTCGAAGCAGCCGTTTGTAAAGACGATCTTTTCTTTCTGATGGCGATGGACGTCAAGTTCGTGGGCCAGCGTTTCCAGTGTGTGTATTTTGCCGCTTTTGCCGCGACGCGATACGATTATTTCGTTTACAATCTCTTCGACGCTTACGGTTGCGCATCCGAACTTCTCGACCTCTATTCCGCCGGCGATATTAGAAAGCTCGACAGCAGATGTGAAATCTCCGCCGGCTGCCAGTACGGTCGCCAGCATTGCCAGAACCATATCGCCTGCTCCTGTAACGTCGTAAACATTTCTCGGTATCGTCGAAAGGTGAACGCTGGAATCGGTTGTGTGCAGGAACGCTCCGTCACGGTCGAGGGTTACTACTACCGCTTCGAGTTTGAGCTTTTCGGCGAGGATCGCCGCGGCTCGTTTCGCGTCTTCGATTGTATTTACGTCGAAACCGACTGCGATAGATGTTTCCTGCCGGTTTGGCGTTATCAGGCATGCGCCGGTGTATTTGGAGTAATCGCTTCCCATCGGCGGGTCTACAAGAATTCGTTTGCCGGCTTTTGAGGCGATCTCGACAAACTGGCCGCAAACATCTTCGGAAAGAACTCCCTTGTTGTAATCCTGGAGGCAAACGATGTCTGTCGATTTAAGGGCCTGTTTGTATTTGTTGATTAACTCTTCGTTCTGCTGCGGTGTAAGAGGGTCCGTGCTTTCGTCGTCGATACGCAAAAGCTGCTGCCTGTGTCTGTGCTGGGCAAGTCCGACCATCCGCTGTTTATTGGTAGTAGGTCTGTCATCTGCTTTGACCAGGCCGGAAACATCTGCTCTGAGACCATCGAGAAGTTCGCACAGAATTCTGCCGTTAGAGTCATTTCCGATCACTCCGATGCAGACGGGTTTGGCTCCAAGGGCGGCAAGGTCGGCAGCTACCGACGCTGCACCGCCGCAACTGTGCTTACGATCCAGAACCTTCAAGACCGCGACAGGTGCTTCCGGGCTTATACGCATCGCATCGCCATATACATAGCTGTCCAGAATGAAATCCCCGACAACCAGGATCCGCGGCGAGCCAAGACTCGTTACCGTTTTTAGTAATTTGTCATACATATAAAAAGTCCATTTAAGCAATTAGCAATTAGCGATTAGCAATTAACTGCTGATCGCTGCGTCTACCAGTGCCTCTATCTTATCAGCACCTTCGATAAAATCAAGCTCAAGTGTTAGAAAAGCGAAATCAATATCAAATCTGTCTCTTATCAGCAGGGCAGTTTTTACCCAGTCTTTTTCGGTCGAAAGTATCAGATTCGCATCGACTTTTTTTGCCTCGTCATATATCGCCGCAATGTCTTCAGTTGTAAAGTCATGATGGTCGTTGAAAACCTTCGAACCCTTCACGTTAAATCCGCAGCATTTCAGGTTGCCCAGGAACGCGTTTGGGTTGCCCACTCCGCAAAAGGCGAAAATATCAAGCTCTTTAAGCTCTTGCATAGAAATCTCTTTGCCTTTCATTACTTTTGCCGACGTGTGTTTGTGTGCAGCCTTTGCGATGGTGATATCCGGGGCGATCTTTTTGATCTCGTCAACCAGTTTGTCGGTTCTTTTAGCCGAAGACTGGTCATAACGGGTAATCACGACCGCCTGGGCACGTTTGATCGCTTTTTGGGGTTCTCTAAGCAGACCGGCAGGCAGCATACGCCCGAAACCGAAAGGGCAAGTCGCGTCGATAGCCACTATATCAAGGTCACGATGCAGCCTGCGATGTTGAAACCCGTCGTCCATAACCAGTGCCTTGACCCCGTATTCGTTGATCGCTTTGGCGGCACCGGCGACTCTGTCCGGATTGACAACGACTTTCGCCTGCGGGCATGCCCTGGCCAGTATAGCCGGTTCATCACTGATTTCGGCGTTTTGCGCCTTATATCCGCGGGTAAGCACCGCACACGGTATAGTTTTGGCCTCAAGCATCTTACATATCCAGATCACCAGGGGGGTCTTTCCCGTTCCGCCGGTAGTAATATTTCCAATGCTGATAACAGGCACCCCGGCCTTATGCCTGCGGGAAATACCTGAGTTATAGCCAAAATTTCGTGCGAAAACAGCGATTCTGTAAGGAACAGAGACAATGCGCAGTAAAAGGCGAAGAAGGGATTTAAATAAACCCTTATCAGTACCGGAAACAAGTTTACGAAAAGAATTCTGGTCCAAAGGACTCTCCAGATTGGAGAATATGAAATAGTATTAAGCGAAGCATTTTAACGGTGGAAAGACGGGGTGTCAAGTCAACTTTTTAGAGATCGCACGTGCTCATATTTCAATTATTACCAAAAAAGACCGTCGGACAGATCCCGACGGCCTTTATAAATTTAATGATCCCGGCTGAAAAGTTTTATGCCTTATTTTCAGTGCCGAGTCGTTCGCTTGAGATTATTCTTTTACACCTTACTCTCTTACGTGTCCGGCGTCTTCATGACATTCGATACACTTGGCAACTTCTTCGCCTTCCGGCACCTCGAAGACCATCTCTTTGTGAAGATCGGCAGCGATCTCGTTACCTGTGGCGTCTTTGAGATTTTCATGGCATCGCAGACAAACTTCGTTGGTCATATGCTCGCGAACCTTTTCTCGGATCGCTTCAGTATCGTATTCGGTGCCAACGATGGTATGGTAAGCATCCTTGGTGCCCGTATAGGCTTTTGCCGTCAGGTGGGTGAAGAACTTGTCTTTTGGAGGAAGGTGGCATTCGATGCACTCGACTTTGATACCCAGGCTGTTTTTGGCATGTGTACTTTTCTGCCAGCTCGCATAGACTTCATCCATGGTATGGCAAATCTCGCCGCAGAATTCCGCTTTAGAGGTAGGGACCAGTGCCGCGTTGATGATAACAAAAACGATAATTGCGGCAACAAAACCAGGAACAAAAAATACAATGCATTTCTTGATCATGCAACACATGCAACCTATAAATACATTTTTCTTTTCGTCCTTAACTTCTTCTTTTTTTTCTTCCATGTGCTAAGTACCTTTAAAAATTTAGTTCAATTTCAATGTTTATTATTTTGATGGAAAACAAGATTTAGCTATGCAGAAATTCTTACTTTCTTCAAGTGATTACAATAATTATATCTGGTAACAATTAGATATGCAAGTAGTTTTTCAATCAACCTCGACGGGCGTGTTGACCAAATATCTAAGCACTAAATTCTAAACCCTAAACAAGCACCAATATCTAAATTCAAATGACCAAAACGCTTTTGACTATGTCAGAAAGGCGGTTTTGATTTCGGTAATTAGTATTTTGGATTTGTTTAGAATTTAGATATTAGAATTTAGTATTTGGGCAACAGACCCTTGAGCTGCCTCGCTTCTGTTGCCAGTAGAAAGTAATATTGCCGTATTTGATGGTATTGGGGGAAACTTGCCAATTTATTGCAATTTTCCTTATCTTAACATCAATACCGGCTATTTAGTTGTCTCGATTGTGCAGATTTTTTGATTATATGTCCTATAAGAAGCCCCCATAAACTCTCAGGCTGGGTTTTACTGAAAATTACTGAAAAAATTACCAGAATCCGCCAAATAGCCTAAACCGCCCAGCTTAACTTTGCCGATAGTGCTATTATATGAGTTAAGTTCACTATTTTAACGGAGTAACGAATAATGGAAATGGATACAGCGGTAATTGAGCAGCGTAATGACACTCGTTCGGATCTTGCATGGCCGGTAAGCGTATGGCTTCCCACGGCGAGCCGGTTTTTCAACGGTAAAAGCGTAAACATCAGCAAAGGCGGAGTTTTTCTATCAGTTCCGATGACTGCTCCTGTCAAAGCAGGCCAGGGAATTGAGATCAATTTCCCGAGAACTGCGGCATTAGCCAAGGAAAAAGGCAGATACGCTCGTATCAAGAGCGGAAAAGTCGTCAGAGTTGACCGCAGCAATATGCTCCAGGAGGCCAGTATCGGCCTTGCAATAGAATTTGAATAGAATTAAAATAATAAACATTGCGATTGATCCGCTTACAGTGGTATAGATCGAAATAGAGCAGATTTTCTCATAACGGCTGACAGCAGAGATGTTGTCAGCCGTTTTTATGGATTTTCGGGGTTTTGAATTTTCTGTGGTTGCTCGTCTACGGTATCAATGACAGGGGTCGGCGATTTTGAGATAAACATTTTCACTGCGATTACAAGCATCAGGACCGCAAAACATTTTCTTATAAAATCCACCGGAAGCCGCTGCACCAGTGCAACCCCAATCAGGGTTCCGGCAATAGAACCGGCGGCTACGAGGATTACAACTGACCAGTTTATTGTGATGTCCGGGTTTTGCATGTAGCTTAGTGTGCCGACTATCGCCAGCGGGATCATTACGGCAAGGGCGGTACCTTGAGCCGTTTTCTGGCCGAATCCGGCAAACAGCAGCACCAGCGCCGGAACCATTATCACGCCGCCTCCGATGCCCAGAAGGCCGCTTGCAACTCCGGCGAGTATTCCGAGCAATACAAATGTCCACCATGGGTTTGTAATTTCACCAAGCATGTTTACTCCGTAAATTAAGATGGTTTTATGTCAGTTTCGCATGATTTTAACCGTTAACCGGAGAATTTGCAATAAATTGCCCGTTTTTTTCGTTTTATCAGTTAGCAATGGTAAATGCTGCTGGGGTCGGCTATTGTTAATTTTGCGGATTCTGGTATAATAAATAACAAAGGCTATACGAGAATAAGAAAGTTGAGCTTTCTGGCTCAAATAGTCATCGGACTTAAAATGGTTTGGTTCGAAAAGATTGTGTAACAGGCTTTAAAGCTGGAAAGATGATGATATGAAGAATATTGGAGCTTTATTATTCTGCGTAAGTTTAATATTCGTAGGTGCTGCTTTTTGTATGGCCGGCGATACGCTGTTGTTTGATTTTGAAAACGGGATGCAGGGCTGGCAAGTCGTTGACGGCAAGTTTGGCAAACTAAACTGCGATCGCGATGTCTATCATCACAGCGGCGGAAAATACAACAAGAAGGGCAAATACTACCTGAGTACACTGGACAATAAAAATGGCGATCCGGACGATTCTCAAACAGGCCAGGTCGTATCTCCGGTGTTTACACTTCTTGGGCCGACGGTTACTATGATAATCGGCGGCGGTGGGAGCGAGACGACTTATGCGGCGATCTGCCAGGCCGATACGGGCAAAGAATATGCTCGCGGTGTTGGGAAGAATCAGCAGGTTATGCAACCCGTAGAGTGGAACGTGCCGGAACTTGTCGGAAAGAAAGTTTTTATAAAACTGGTTGATAATAATACTGGCGGATGGGGACATATCACACTGGACCATGTCAGTGCGAAAGGAAAGATCGACAAGACGGCAAGTGCCAAGCTGAGCAAATCACGTGCTAACAACGCAGTCGTCGGTGAAATTGAACCTGCCCTGAAATCTTTGACAGATGCGGTGAACGATCTTGGCAGCAAGTTTAAAGGACAATATCCGGCAAAAGAATATTTGGGGGAAATCGCAAAGATTCGCCATGCTTTACAGTCGGAAAACGTTGAGATGTTTGAAGTCAAAGAGCGATTCGCTGAATTACAGCGCCGGGCCTTATTGGACAACCCTCTATTGACAAAGTATCCGATACTTTACGTCTGTCGCGATCAGTACCCGTCAGATCATCACAATACGGCTACGATGTTCCAGACCGATGAGATCAATACAGGCAAATATCGTGGTCGCGGTTATCTTAAAACGGTCGATTTTTCTAAAGGCGGAAAGGTTACGACTCTTCTTGATCCCGGTGCGACGGCAATTCCGCGTGATCCTGAGGTGAGCTTTGACGGTAAACAAATCGTGTTTTCGCTGCGTAAGGGTATAAAGGACAATTATCACGTTTACACTATTAATTCGGACGGGAGCGGTTTAAAGCAGCTTACTTCGGCAGATGGAGTTTTTGATATTGACCCGCTTTACCTGGCAAGCGGCCAGATCGCGTTTAGTTCCTCGCGTGACCCTAAATACTGTATGTGCAACCGGCATATCATGGGTAACCTGTTCAAGATGGATGCTGACGGTGCCAACATTCATCAGCTTGGGGTGAGCACGCTTTTTGAAGGTCATGGTTCGCTTATGCCGGACGGCAGGATTTTGTACTACCGCTGGGAATATGTCGATCGTAACTTCGGTGATGCGCAGGGTCTTTGGGTTGTTAATCCGGACGGCACTAATCATGCGATTTACTGGGGCAATAATACCGGCTCGCCCGGCGCAGTTCTCGACGGAAGGATCATTCCGGGGACACAGCTTTGTATAAGTACGCTTAGTTCGTGTCATGACAGGCCCTGGGGTGCTATTGGAATTATTGACCGTAACAAGGGCATTGATTCGACTGATGCGATAATCAGGACGTGGCCTGCGAGCGCGAAAAAGTTGTGTAATCCTAAGGGCGGTTTTGATAGTTTTACGCGGGTGAAACCGAAATACGAGGACCCGTTTCCGCTGTCGGAAAAATATTTCCTGGCCTCCAGACAGGTCGGAAAGACGATGGGTATTTGCCTGATAGATACTTTCGGCAATGAGATTGTTATACATACCGATGCGCAGGGCTGCTTTGATCCTATGCCGCTGGCACCTCACAAGCGGCCTGCAATTAAACCGGAAATGAGAGACTATAAAAACGATAAAGGTGTTTTCTATGTTCAGGATGTTTATATCGGAACGCATATGAAAGGTATCGAGCGAGGGTCGGTCAAGTCTTTGCGAGTTGTCGAGTCTCCGCCCAAGAAGAACTGGACCCCTGCTCAGTGGGGCGGCCA
Organism: Phycisphaerae bacterium; assembly: GCA_021736615.1. The sequence continues at coordinate 7,091 of JAIPFN010000088.1, forward strand.
GGGTGTGCAGTGCCCGGGTGTGAACTGGCATAATTTTGAGAACAAGCGGATCCTTGGGACGGTCCCGGTAGAAGATGACGGTTCGGCGCATTTCGAGTGTCCTTCCGATAAGTTTGTCTTCTTCCAGCTGCTCGATGAAAATGGAATGATGGTTCAGTCTATGCGAAGCGGCACGATGATCCAGTCCGGTGAAACGCAGGGTTGTGTCGGGTGTCACGAAAACCGCACTGAGACTACCATGCCTGCTGCAGCTTTGGCAAAAGCTCTCAGACGCAAACCAAGCAAGCTCGGCGGCTGGTACGGTGAGCCGAGGATGTTCAGCTTCCAGAAGGAGATCCAGCCGATATTCGATAAGCACTGTGTTAAATGCCATGACTTTAACAAACCGGCCGGCGAAAAGCTTATCCTTGCAGGTGACCGGACGATCAGCTTTAGCGCGTCTTATATTGACCTTTGGAGCAAAGAGGTTATCAAATGTGTCGGGGGCGGACCGGCTGCTATTCAGCAGGCAAAGAGCTGGGGTTCCTATCCAAGCAAACTTATAAAGGTGCTTCGTGAGGGGCACCAAAAAGGTACGCCTGGATACGACAGGCATAATGGGGTAAAGCTTAGCGGCGAAGAAATGGATCGGCTGATCACATGGGTCGATCTTAACGCGCCTTATTACCCGTATTATGAATGTGCTTATCCGAACAATCCTACCGGAAGGTCGCCTATTGACGGCGGGCAGTTTAACAGGCTGAAAAAACTGACTGGGGCTCGTTTTGTGACAGGGCACGGAAAGAACCAAAGGGCGATGATCTCTTTTGATCGGCCCGAGCTTAGCCCGTGTTTAAAAAAGCTGGATAAGAATTCACCGGAGTACAAAGAGGCCCTGGCAATAATCCAGGCAGGTAAAGCACAGCTCGAAAAACTCCCGCGCGGCGATATGGACGGCTTTGTCCCATGTGCCAAAGACAGCCAGAGACTGCAGAAGTATAACAGGCGAGTAGAGATCGAACTGCAAAACAGAAAAGCAATCCTGAAAGGAACAAAGGCCTACGACATCAATTTTTCTACAACATCAACTTTGGGTAAACCATAAAACAAATAATAATAAGCAAAATTACATAAATTAAATGTACCGCGGACCTTTTAATTGGATGAAAAGAACGAAGAAGGATCACAGGAATATGAATAAACAAATGCTTATCGGTTTAAGAGCCTTGATATTCCTGGCGGTATGCATGTCGCTGTCTGGCAATGCAATTGCTAAAGCCTTAAAATCTCAAAAACCGATAAAGGTTTTCATTCTTGCCGGCGACGAAAATCTTCTCGAACATGGCATGATCGAAGGAAGCAAACCGGGGGCAAAAGTTCCAGGCACGCTCACAACCGCAGTTGCAGAAAATGTGAAATACGCATGCCTCAAAGATGCCAAAGGCAAGTGGGTTACGCGAGATGACGTGGTTCTGTGCGACATACATCCGATCCACAACAATACCAGGGCTTCCGGAAGTTTTCTGAAAATCGGAACTGCCTTCACCAGCGGCGGCAAGACCTTCAACGCCTTCGGACCCGAGCTTATGTTCGGCTATACAATGGGTAACCACTTCGATGAGCCTGTTATGCTCCTGCGTTTCGCAACCGGCCATCCGATCTGGTTTCTTCGCGGGTCTCGTTCTCTCGGGCATGACTATCTACCTCCTTCCAGCGGCTCAACGACGGAGCATGAAGGCAACTGGGATGTCATACATTTTAACTGGGGAGTGTGGGACGCGGTCTACCGGGATACTAAGTCCAGGTTTTACAAAGGAAGGCACATTACTTCAGTCGCAGACTATGAAAAGAATCTCCGTACGCTTGTCGCCAGACTCAAGAAAACCGGTGCAACATTGATCTGGGCCTCCACCACGCCGGTGTACGAGGGCGAACCGGGGCGAATCAACGGTGACGAGGTCAAATACAATGAAGTAGCGGCAAAAATCATGAAGGAAAACGGTATTATCATTGACGATTTGCATGCCGAGTCTATTCGACAGGGATATCCCAAGAGCAACAACGTGCATAGTGTTGGTAATCTTGCTCCGAAGGTCACCGAAACCATCCTTGCGGCGATCGCCAGTCGAAAACATAGCACAAAACCTCTGCCGCGTGTTCTGCTAATCGGCGATTCGATTACCGGCAGTTACCAGAAACAGGTTATGAAAAATCTCGATGGTAAAGCCTTTGTTTGCAAGAACCCCGGCAACGCCGAATACACGTGGACCGGCGTGGCAAAGATCGATGAGTGGCTTGATCTTAAACAGTACCTTCTCAACGGTCAGGAATACCTGGAATTGACTGATGGCGTTAAAGACACCCTCAACCAACTCGAACGTTTTTGTCCAGGCTATAAAGGTCAGGGTTATGAACTTGCCGGACTGGTATGGTTCCAGGGCATCAGGGACTGCCAGTCCGATTCAATGGCCGCTGATTACGAAAAGAACCTTGCCAACCTGATAAGTGACCTGCGAAAGGATTTCAATACACCGAACTTACCGGTGGCAGTCGCAGCAGTAGGTTTTGGCGGTGACAAAATGGGCGGTAACATACAGAAAGTATTTAAGGCACAGATGGCAGTGGGCAACCCGGCAAAGTATCCGGAATTCGCAGGCAATGTTAAGAGCATCGACACTCGTAAGTTCTGGCCCACTGACACTTCACTCAATGGCCGCGAATGGGACTACAAAAATAACGCCGAAAGTTTCCTTCAGATAGGCGAGGCTCTTGGACTCGCTATGAAAGAGATGATTGAAACAAAGTAATTCATATTTTAAAAGGTGTTTGATGAAACGTTTTATATTTGTTATTTTCATATTTGCTTCTGTTGCTGAAATAAATGTACCGCGGACCTTTAATTAACCAAAATTAACCTGACCTTTAATTAACCTGACCAACCGATTAAGGAATTATATATGAAGGCGATAATATTAACAGTTGTCTTTCTATTGCTTTCAGTTGTATCCATCACTGCTGTAGCTGACGATGTGATCTGGCGGGAGGCGGAACAATTCGACTCTACCGGAAAATGGTCCAATGACCCGCAACACATGGATATCATGGGTTCGCCATATCTGCTGGCAACGGGTCTCGGCAAGCCGGTCGATGATGCTGTTACGACAGTTAAAGTAGAAAAAACAGGCATCTATACTCTCTGGGTTCGCTGCCGTGACTGGTTTCCTTCTTATTCTCCGGGGCAGTTCCAGGTTATAGTTGATGGCAAAGCGTCTGATGTCATCTTTGGGAAAGCAAAAACCGATAAATGGCAATGGTTCGACGGTGGTACGTTTCAACTTGAAGAAGGACAAATTGAACTTCGACTTCATGATACTACCGGATGGTGGTCCCGCTGTGATGCGGTTGTGCTGGCGAGAAAAGGCTTTGTCCCTTCTAATGACAATGAGGTTTTTTCTGTACAGCGTCTAAAATACGCCCGCACCGGAGCAGAGATCAGTGATATTGGTACTTATGACCTCGTAGTAGTCGGAGGGGGGCCGGCAGGAATGACCGCCGCGATCGCTGCCGCACGCAATGGGATCAATGTCGCTCTCATCCAGGACAGACCTGTTCTGGGCGGAAATTCATCTTCGGAAATCCAGGTTCCCCCCATGGGCTATATTGGTAATCCGCCGGATAAGCGCAACGTTACTGGGATCACCGCTGAGATATTTCCCAAACAGGGTTGGGCTAGTTTCGCCAACTCCGAGAAGATGGAGAAGATCGTCCGCCGAGAAGATAATATCTCGCTGTTTCTGAATACTCGCGCTGTTGATGTAGAGATGGATTCAAAAACCCGAATTAAGGCTGTTATTGCGATTGATGTCCATAGCGGCCGGCGTATGCGATTTACTGCACCGCTGTTCGCCGATACTACCGGCCACGGCTGGATCGGCTATTATGCCGGCGCTCAGTGGCGAATGGGCCAGGAAGGACGCGACGAGTTTAACGAATCGCTTGCTCCTGTTCAGCCTGGAAACCGCACAATGGGCAACACCCTCTACAAGGCGGTAATCACCGAATGCAAAGATCCTGTGGAATTTGACTGTCCGGCCTGGGCGTATCAGTGGAAGAATAAATCCGATTTTGATAAGGTCAGATCCATTCGAAGCAAGACAACGACTCGACCTGTTAACTTCGACCGACCCGCGCATGGTAAAGGGTGGGATCCTGGAAACGACCCTGACGGAAGTCTCACATATTCCTTTTGGGTAGAATACGGCGGGATCGAAAACACCGTCGAAGACGCCGAACACATACGGGACGAACTGTTTCGGATCAACATCGGTCTTTGGAACTATGCGAAGAATTTTAACCCGGCTACAAAGGGCAAGAATAAAAAGCGTCAGCTCGTTTGGTTAAACTATGTCCCGGGTGTTCGCGAGAGCCGCCGGTTGGTAGGTGACTACATCTTAAGCCAGCAGGATTATGACAATCAGATAGTTCACGACGATACGGTCGCTTTCACGGACTGGGGTCCTGATTGCCATCATCCCGAAGGGTTCTGGACTAAAGGTGTTGACTGCATCCATACCTACCAGGGGCGCAGGACAAGTATTCCCTACCGCAGTCTGTACTCGAAAAATATCGAGAATCTCTTTATGGCCGGACGCTGTCTTTCGGCAACACATATCGCCCTGGGCGGCACACGAGTGATGCGTCCATGCGCTGCCACAGGACAGGCTGTAGGAACCGCCGCTGCAATCGCTTCAAAGTACAAAGAAACACCGCGAGGTGTCTACGAAAACCACATGAAGAAATTGCAGGGTACCCTTGTTAAAGACGGCTGCCGCCTGATGAGTAAAAGCGGGGGCATGCGGGAACCATAGGTAATCTGACGACCTGAATGCAGCTAATCGCTAATAGCTGAATTTTATATTTTTTGAAAGGTTTATAGTGAAACATTTTGTATTTATTAGTGTAATGTTATCGTCTGTCGCTTTTTGCGGCGATTTATCTGCCGTTAAGGCTAAACTGGCTGGTGTTGACGAGATCGTCTTTATTAAGCGTGATACTTATCAGTCCAACCATTACTACACCGACCACATCAACGGCTGTAAATATTTCGGCGGCAATATAAGTGTGCTTTCGCTTAAGGACGGTTCGGTTCGTGATATTGTTCCTTCGATGAAGCATGGGATATTCGGTCGATATGACCTTTCTTTTGATGCTAAGAAAATCGTCTTCGACTGGAAGGAAAAGCTCGGCGTTGGGTTTAGAATATATGAAGTTAATATTGACGGTACCGGATTAAGGCAGCTTACCTTTCCGCCTGCCGACGAAGAGGCCCGGATAAAAAAATATCATCTAGGATTAGGTTTCTGGGCAGAAAGATACGGCAGGGTAGCTGAAATGTACTGCCACCACACAGACGATATGCATCCGTGTTACCTGCCCGACGGCGGAATATGTTTTATCTCTTCGCGATGCGAGTTTGGCATCCTCTGCGATGCTCCGGATATTTTTACCACAACAGTTCTGTATCGCATGGACGCCGACGGCAAGAACATGGAAAAACTTTCCAACAGTTCGGTCAGCGAAGCGTCTCCAAGTATAATGAATGACGGGCGAATACTTTACACACGCTGGGAGTATGTCGACAAAGGAGCTGTCTCGGTTAAATGCCTGTGGGCGATGCGTCCGGACGGCACCGGCTCTGCCGAAGTATATGGAAACGACATTGCGCTTCCGCCGACGATGCTGCACGGCAAGGCGATACAGGGTCATAACAACCTGTTCGTAATGATGGGTACGCCTCACTGCCCTCAGAGCGGAGTAGGCACTGTTATCCTTGTCGATACCAACAAGGACATCCGAACAAGAGAACCGATGACCTACATAACCCCCGACATCGACATCCGCGCCGAAGGCGGTTTCCATCATATGGTTGACGGTAAGTGGCGAGGCAGTCCAAACGGCCCGCTCTTTGCCGATGCGTATCCTTTAAGCGAAAATCTTTTCCTCGTTTCGCACAACCCCGACAAGCACTGGAAGGACCCCAAGGCATGGGGTTTGTATCTGCTCGATGAAAACGGCAAAACCACTCCGGTATACGACGACCCCGACACGTCATGCTGGAATCCGGTTCCGCTTAAGAGTCGTCCTGTTCCGCCTGTTCCGATGAGCGTTATCGACGAGAAAACGGCAAAGAAAAATCTGGCCACCGTAATCGTCTCGGACATCTACCACGGTATGGAAGGTATAGAACGCGGCGAGGTCAAGTATATCCGCGTTAACGAGCAGATCCCAAGGCCGTGGGGAGCAAGGCGTTTTTGGGGTGGTGACGTTTACGACCAGCAGCACGCGTGCATTACAAAGGACACACACCTCGGCCTAAGGGTCCAGCATGGAATCGTACCGGTCTATGACGACGGATCGGCCCATTTCGTTGTCCCTGCCGACAGGAATATCTTCTTCCAGGCACTCGACGAAAACTATATGGAACTCCAGCGCGAAAGAACATACGTTAACTACCCGCCCGGCGAGACACGCACCTGTATTGGATGTCACGAAAAACCAAAGGATGCTCCGCTTGGCAGAAATAGAATTGTCGAAGCGTTAAAGCACACTCCAAGCAAACCAGGTCCTCAGCCCGGCGAGAAAACCGGCAAACGCACACTGGATTTTGCCCGCGACGTTCAGCCGATCCTTGACAGGCATTGCGTAAAATGTCACAGCGGCGAAAAGCCAAAGGCCGGTCTCAATCTTTCCGGCGAGATGACCACACTGTTCAGCCGGTCATACGAAAGCCTCATCCCGGAAAGACGCGGCGGTCAGGGACGCAGAAGTTTTGACCTGGTAGGTCCGACTATTGGCGAAAACCACCCAAAGGTCGGCAATGCCCATTACCTGCCGGCCAAGTCGCTCGGTTCTCATGCCAGCATACTCGTTTCAATGCTAAATCCGGGCAAGGTTAAGATTGAGGATAAAGAACTTCGCCAGATCGCCGAAAGGCTTGCGGTAAAGCATAAAAAGATAAAACTTTCTAAGGAAGAAATGGTGCGTCTGACAACCTGGGTCGACTGCAACGGCCAGTACTACGGTTCATACTACGGCCGAAAGAATCTTAAATATAAGGACCACCCGAATTTCCGTCCGGACTCAACAGTTCAGCAGGCACAAGGCCTACTGCCGCCATTACCGGAAGATCAAAGATAGAACGAAACGACCCCTGGGGTCTTTTTGGTAGGATAGGTAATCCAGCGATCTGAATGTGGCTAATTGCTTATCGCTAATTGCTAATAGCCGAATATTTTTTTGAAAGGTGTTTTAAATGAAATGTTTTGTATTTGTTATCGTGATGTTTGCTTTTGTAAGTTCTGCTGCTTTTGGCGGTGACCTTGCCGCCGTTAAGTCTAAACTTGGCGGTGTTGACGAGATCGTTTTTGTTAAGCGCGATACTTATCAGTCCAATCATTACTACACAGACCATATTAATGGAAGTAAGTTCTTTGGCGGCAATATTTGTGTGCTTTCTCTTAACGATGGTTCGGTTCGTGAGATTGTTCCCTCTATGAAGCAGGGGATATTCGGCAGGATTGATCTTTCTTTTGATGCTAAGAAAATTGTCTTTGCCTGGAAGGAAAAGATTGGTGTTGGATTTCGTATCTATGAAGTAAACGTTGATGGTACGGGTTTGCGGCAGATTACTTTCCCGCCGGCCGACGAAGAGGCCCGGATAAAAAAGTATAAGATCAATGAAGCCTATCAGCACCACACAGACGACATGCACCCATGTTACCTGCCGGATGGCGGGATTTGTTTTATTTCTTCTCGGTGTGAGTTTGGTATTCTCTGTGATGCTCCTGATTTGTTTACCACTACGGTTATTTACCGTATGGACGCCGACGGTAAAAACATGCAGAAACTCTCAAACAGTTCCGTAAGCGAAGCGTCCCCAAGCGTTATGAATGACGGTAGGATTCTTTACACCCGCTGGGAGTACGTCGACAAAGGGGCTGTCTCGGTCAAATGCCTGTGGGCGATGCGTCCGGACGGCACCGGGTCTGCCGAAGTATACGGAAATGACATCTCGCTTCCGCCGACCTTTCTCCATGGCAAGGCGATCCCCGGCTATAACAACCTCTTCGTAATGCTCGGCACACCGCATTATCCCCAGAGCGGCGTAGGCACTGTCATCCTGGTAGACACCAACAAGGACATCCGCACCAGAGAACCGATGACCTACATAACTCCAGATGTCGACATTCGAGGAGAGGGCGGTTTCCATAATAAAGTAGACGGTAAATGGGTAAGAACTCAGGACGGCCCGTTGTTTATGGATCCGTATCCCATCAGCGAAAAGCTTTTCCTCGTTTCGCACAACCCGGACAAGCATTGGAAGGATCCCAAGGCATGGGGCTTGTACCTGCTAGACGAAAACGGCAAAACGACCCCGATTTACGACGACCCAGACACGTCATGCTGGAATCCGGTTCCGCTAGTAAGTCGTCCTGTACCGCCGGTTCCGATGACGGTTATCGACGAGAAAATGGCAAAGAAAAATATTGCCACAGTAATAGTATCTGACATCTATCACGGCATGGAAGATGTTAACCGCGGCACGATCAAGTACATCCGCGTAAATGAGCAGATTCCAAGACCATGGGGAGCAAGGCGCTTCTGGGGCGGTGACGGTTACGACCAGCAGCACTCAACTATCTCCAAGGATACGAACCTCGGTCTGCGTGTTCAGCACGGTATTGTACCTGTTTACAAAGACGGCTCGGCCCATTTCGTTGTCCCTGCTGACAGGAATATCTTCTTCCAGGCACTCGACGAAAACTATATGGAGGTACAGCGTGAAAGAACATTCGTAAACTACCGGCCCGGTGAAACACGCACCTGTATCGGTTGTCACGAAACGCCCAAGGACGCACCGCTTGGCAGGCATAGAATTATCGAAGCAATGAAGCATGCCCCAAGTAAACCCGGCCCGCAGCCCGGCGAGAAAACCGGCAAACGTACGCTGGATTTTGCACGCGACGTCCAGCCGGTGCTCGATAAGCATTGCATAAAATGCCACAGCGGCGAAAAACCAAAGGCCGGTCTAAATCTTTCCGGCGAGATGACCAATTTATTCAGCCGCTCATACGAAAGCCTCATCCCCGAAAGACGTCGCGGTCCGGGAAGAAGAAGTTTCGACCTTGTTGGCCCAACCATCGGTGAAAACCACCCGAAGACCGGCAATGTTCACTACCTGCCCGCAAAGTCGCTCGGCTCACATGCAAGCGTACTCGTGTCGATGCTCAACCCTGACAAGGTCAGGCTAAAGGACCCTAAGCTGGCAGCCATCGCCTTAAAGCTTGCCGTAAAACATAAGAATATAAAGATATCAAAGGAGGATATGGTACGCCTTACAACCTGGGTAGACGCTAACGGTCAGTACTATGGAACATACTACGGCAGAAAGAACATAAAGTATAAGGACCACCCGAATTTCCGCCCGGACTCGACAGTAGAGCAGGCACAAGGCCTCCTGCCGCCAATCCCGGAAGACAAGAGGTAAATGTATAGACGTGCTTTTTTTGTGTTTATAGGTTTTTGCTTATTTTTCGTTGTTTGAAAACTAGTAGAAAACTCGTAGGCTTTTTTGCCTGATTGGCACCGATTGTCTGTTATTTTTTGTTTATTTTTATGCGTTTATGGTTTGTTATTGAGGTTTATGGGGAGGGCTTCAAGATTCAAGCCATAAACGACCCATTGGACGCACTGTGCCTGTTTTTTGTGGTAATTCGCAATATATGGCGGTTTTTTAGGTAGGTTAATCCTTGGTAAATCGGAAGAAAATGACAAAAAAACGCAAAATAGTTATTTTTAGTGTTGACTTGTGAAATATTCTCGGTTAAAAGGCCTTTAAAGTGTAGCTGTTCAGGGATTGAAGGCTTGACTTCATTCCAAAGTCAGTTGCAAATTATCTAGTATCATTCCTGAGCCTTGTTTGTGAGTATGGCTTTTTGCTGGACTGAAGAATCAACAACTTTAGGAGTTCAGTGTTGATGAGCTTTGGGAGACATTGCTTTTTGATGGAGTTGTCGTCAGAATCGAAGCTGTTGTTTACAAACGGTAGATATCATGGTGATGCGGTATTTCTACGGTCTGTCCAGAATTCTCCCCTTATCAATAATGACATTTCCAGGCGTCGTATCCGATCGTTACCTTTCTGTTTAAGATTGAATGGATGTTTGTCTGTTTGGAAATCATCTATATTTAAATCATACCTAAGAAATGATAATTTCGTCGCTGATATTAAGTTGGCCATTATCAATCTGAAATACTTTGGAAGTGAAATTGGAAAGTTTGACTTTTCAAAATAAGTTTCAGAAATAAAGCCCGGCGTCATAGTCGGTCTGCAAGAGGTTCAGTGCATATGCTGGGCTTTGATAATGTAGTTTTTTAAAGGAGAAAGAAAAATGAAGAAATTGTTGTTAATGTTTGCTATCCTGTTTGCCATCGTAACCGTATCCATGGCGGTGCCCCCGGACCTGACTGCCGGTGGAGTTCCGGATGAGGACCCGGCTATTACCATTAATTTGGGGCCTACCGGGGCTCGCGGCTGGGTCCATCACGTCAAGATTGACACCAGTGAGAGTCGGCAGATCCTGGTCACTGCGGTTGATACAGGTTCCCCGGCTGACGGAATTCTGGCGGTTGACGATGTGATCCTCGGTGCCGACGGCACCGGCGCAAATCCGGTCGCCTTCAGTTCCGATGCCCGCAAGAGTCTCGGTTGGGCGATTGGTGACGCTGAGGCACGCACCCCTGCGACCCTGAAGCTTCTTCGTTGGCGCAGCGGCAGCACTACTACGGTGTCGCTTACCCTGCAAACCATGGGAGCCTACTCGGCTACGGCACCGTACAGTTGTCCTAAGTCTGCTCTGATTTTGCAGCAAGGTTTGCAGTATGTTTACGACAACGAAGACGCCGGAGCGTACTCGTTCGGAGCTATTACAATGCTGGCCGACGGAAATCCGACCTATCAGGCCAAGGCACAGACCGCAGCGGTCGCCCTGATCCCTGACCAAGCCACCATGACTCAAATGATGTCCGATGACCGCGATACCACCCCGATGGTTGCCTGGCAGCGTGGGCACGTGCTGATCTTCCTTACCGAGTATTACCTGGCGACCGGCGATACGCAGGTTCTACCTGCTATCGAGGCCTATGCGGTGAACATCGCCAAGAACACGAGTTTGTTTGGTACTACCGGTCACGGCTTTGCTGAGAAGAATACCGACGGCAGTCCCAACGGTCCGAACGGCGACGGTTACGGAACTGTCAATACACCCGCTCTGTTCTGTCTTATCGGCATGGAGTTGGCTAAGGAGTGCGGGGTGACAAATTCGGTGATTGACCCGGGCATCGAGCGTGCGATCCGTTTCTTTGCCTACTACTCCGGTAAAGGGGCGATCCCCTACGGTGACCACGAACCCTACTTTGTACAGCATGAGAACAATGGTAAGTGCGGAACCGCTGCGCTGGCATTTATGTTTCAGGAGACCCGCGTTGAAGAGGCGAAATTCTTTGCCAAGATGTGTACCGCCTCTGCAACCGAGCGTGAAATGGGTCACACCGGTGCATATTTTAACTATGTTTGGGCGCCTCTGGGCGCCGCAGTCGGCGGCCCCGATACTGCCGCTGCTCTTTTCGCCCGACTTAGCTGGGTCTACGATCTGAGTCGCTGCTGGGACGGAAGTTTTAAATATGATTGTCTCAACGGTGAGGGTCCTATCGACGGATCTGAGTACAACAATTTCCGCATGAGTACGGCTGCTCTGCTCACCTACGCTCTGCCTCTGCGAGAGCTTCGAATTACCGGCAAGGGACATGATTCTGGCCGCTGGCTGAACGGTACCGATGCCGCTGAAGCCATAGCTGCCGACGACTACGATGCGACTATCCGCAGCGACAGCGAATTGATCGCCGACCTTGATAGCTGGTCTCCGAAGGTCCGCTACGCGGCAGGCGAGGAACTCGGAAACCGCACTATCGACGCTTCCGAGTTGAGCCAGATTACCGCTCTTGCCAATAACACAGGAGGTTCTTCGCGGTCGCGGGCAGCGGCATGCTACGCCCTGGGCCAGATCGGCGACTCAAGTTCCGCAGCCACGTTGGCGGTTCTCTTGACAGACTCCGACAATTACGTCCGTTACCTGGCCGGTGAAGGAATGCGTTATCTGCCGAAAGCGGACAATCTCGTGTATCTCGACACAATTCTGACTGCTGCCGACACCACCGCTCAACCGCTCTATCCGATGGTGGATGAGGATCCGATGCACTTTGCTCACGGCAGGCTTGCGATGCTGTTGTTCTACAGTGGTAGTGTATACGGCCCACAGGGTGTTATTAATGGCAGCGGAATTGATGGGGTCGACCGTGGTCTGCTCTACCCGGCCATACGTGCCATAGCAGAGACTCCGGTCGGTATGTCCCGCAGTACTCTTGAAAAAACATATGAGAATCTCGATTATAACGACGTTCTTACACTGTCAGGCACGATTGTCGATTCGATCGTCAATCGCGCACCGGCCGATAGGATGTTCAGCCACAGCGTCCGCGCCGGCGGTGTCGCTAGTCTGTATAATTATGGCATTGCCGAGGGAGTACCGGCGGGCATGATCTATGCTGCCGATACTGTGTGGAACGGGGCAAACAGGATACAGGCTTATGAACGGCTTGGGGCGTACGCCGGTAGTGTCAATACCGTCACGCCGGACCCGGGTACGGTTGAGTTCCTTGAGTCGTATGTAGACGATGTTGAAGTAGGTCCCACGGTCCAAACCATCCTCGCTGCGATCGCAGCTGATACTAACCCGACGCCTTTGACCGCGTTTAAGAGCATTCTGTCGGCCACGGTTGACGACACTAGTCTAACACTGCCGAACAATTCCACCGTTTTGCGGGTTGACGGTTTTGACCACGCACAGGGTGATAGCGTCTACACCTGGCGGAAACTCTCCGGCCCGGGTACGGTGAGCTTTAGTGATAACGGAACCGCCGCCGCGGCGATAAGCACACTGACGTTCGATAACAATGTGGGGACCTACCAGTTTGAGGTCACGATGTCGGACTCGCGCGCTCTTACCGAGGAGTACGCGACTGTTACGGTCGATATTTTAGCCGGAGCAGCCGATGTGACGTCACCTGCCCCGGACCCGATGACATGGGCCCTTGCACCGGTGGCTATTAGTAATACAGAAATCACCATGACGGCCAGTACTGCCACAGATACGTCAGGCGTCGAGTACTACTTTGACTGCACAGCAGGCCCCGGCAACGACAGCGGTTGGCAGGATAGCCCGATCTATACCGACATAGCTCTTGCGCCCGGCACCGAGTACACCTACACGGTCACCGCGCGAGACAAGAGCGTCAACCAGAATGCCACGGCGGCTTCTACCGCAGCCTCTGCAACGACTACCGGTACGGCACTGCCCTTGAAGATATTCATCATGGCCGGCCAGTCCAATACGGAAGGGCATGGCGAGATGTCGCCGGTCGAGACGCAGGGGACGCTTGAGTACATTGTCAATAGCGACCCAGGTACGTATGGACATCTCAAAGACGGTGCCGGCTGGACCGTTTGTGACGATGCCTGGATATGGTACAAGCGCGGAGGTACCACTCTTTTAACAGGCGGCCTTTCCGCTGGTTTCGGCGCCAGTAGTACCACTATAGGCCCGGAACTGCAGTTCGGCTGTGAGATGGGTAATGCTTATGGTCAGCAGATACTGATCATCAAGACGGCATGGGGCGGAAAGAGCCTTGGTGTTGACTTCCGTCCTCCAAGTTCAGGCTGGAGCGTTAACCCGCCTGTCGCAGATGGGGACCAGGGGTATTACTACCAGGAAATGATGAACTATGTTAGCGATGTTCTGACTAACCTGGCAACGTACTTCCCAACTTATAATCCTGCTGACGGTTACGAGATAGCCGGATTTGGTTGGCATCAGGGCTGGAATGATCGTGTTACTCCGGCTTTGGCTACCGAATACGAAGTGAATATGGTAAATTTCATCACCGATATACGTACGGATCTGGGCGTCTCCGATCTACCTTTCGTTATTGCCACAACAGGAATGGACGGAAACCCTGATTATAGTGAGGTAGAGCTTGCGCAACTGGCAATGGAAGACTTTGTTACCTATCCGCAGTTCAATGGTAATGTTGCCGTCGTAGATACACAGAACTTCTGGCACGACGTTGCGTCCTCGCCTGCCGACCAGGTTTATCACTGGAACCGCAATGCCGAAACCTATTTCCAGATTGGCCGGTCGATGGCCCTGGAGTTGCAGTCGCTGATTGTGACTGACGACACTGCACCGCCGACCCCGAATCCAGCAAGGTTCGGTGCGGCCCCGGCAGCCGATAGCGATACCGAGATCAGTATGACGGCCGCCACCGGCAGCGACTTAACCGGTCCGGTCGAGTACCTGTTTACCGAGACTAGCGGTAACGCCGGCGGGACCAGCAGCGACTGGCAGACCAATCCAACCTACACCGACACCGGACTCCTGCCCGAGACGGTGTACACCTACACGGTCACGATGCGTGACGGTCTGGGCTATACAGGGACTGCCTCTGCTGCCGCCAGTGCATCGACGATGTCCTATATCGACATCTTCCCACCCACTCCGAACCCAGCAACCTTTGCCGTAGCACCGATGACCAGCAGTGCAACATCGATCAGCATGGTCGCTACAACCGGTTCAGATATCAACGGACCGGTCGAATATCTGTTCACCGAGACCTCCGGAAACCCTGGTGGGGCCAGCAGCGGGTGGCAGACCAGCGAAAGCTATACCGACACAGGGCTTACCACCGGTATGGCCTATACCTACACCGTTACGATGCGTGACAGCATCGGCAACGTCGGGGCAGCTTCTGCTCCGGTCAGTGCCATGGCCACCGACATGGATTTCTTCAGTGTCAATTTTTATGCTTATGGGTCAATGGATCCGGCTGATTATGACAAAGTAACCCTCGAAGCAGATGAATCTGCCGGTGTCGGTTCATGGAATGCAATCGGCTGGGAAAATTATTTGATACCGTGGGGGCTATCATCACCTGCTAGCCCGGTGACAATAACAAGTGTTCTGGGATCTACGGCCACATTCACCCTTAATGAAGTACGTAATGGCGGCCCTTATCTCTGGAGTTCACCTCACACTAATTTGCCTGGTGACGGTAATGGTGATTTGATGGATGGTCATGCCAATGGTACCGAAGATCCCGGTGACGGAACACTGATATTTGATATGACGGTATCGGATATTACGGCTGATACTTACGATGTGGTTATTTACATGGGTTGTAATGCAGCGCAATATGGCGATGGTACCGCCAAAATCGTTTTCAACGGCGGCCCTGTGCAGGACTTTAAGCTTACCTCGGGAGCATATGCTGCTTTTGCTGAGATCACCGATTCGGTAACACCCGGTAACTATATTGTCTTTGAAAATGTGACGGGTTCTTCGTTCACGGTTCAGGTATGGGGTAATGGTTTTAACCATATCGCCCCGACTGGTTTCCAGTTCGCATCTCCGCCTGATACCAGCCCGCCAACGCCCAATCCCGCGACGTTTGTCTCGCCTCCTGCCGCTGCCCCGCTAAGCAACACAGAAATCAGAATGACGGCAACAACAGGCACAGATAGCTCAGGCCCGGTCGAGTACTATTTCGCCGAGACCAGTGGCAATCCCGGTGGTACCGACAGCGGATGGACTACCAACCCTGTCTATTACGATACGGGACTGGATCCTGAAACGCAGTACACCTACACGGTTACAATGCGTGACAGCCTTGGCAATACCGGTACCGCGTCGGCTCCTGCTAATGCAACGACACGGGGTAGTGTGGCAGATATTATCAGCGTCAATTTTTATGCGTATGGCGCCCTTGACCCGGCTGATTATGATGCTGTAACGCTCGAAGCGGGTGAATATGCAGGTGTCGGTTTATTCAATACTAATGGCTGGGAAAATTATCTGGTGCCATGGTCTCCGACATCGCCCCGGCCCCCGGTAACAATAACAAGCGTTCAGGCGGCTACGGCAACATTGACCCTGAATGATGTACGTAATGGCGGTCCTTATACTAGCACACCTCATGTTAATTTCCCTGGTGACGGCAACGGTGATTTGATGGATGGTCATTGCAACGCCACCTACGACCCCGGTGACGGATCAAATATATTCGACATGGTTGTATCGGACATTCCGTACGCCAGTTACGATGTAATCTTTTACATGGGCTGTAATGCCGCGCAATACTTAGGCGGAACCGCCAATATCGTTTTTAACGGCGGCTCTGAGCAGGACTTTACCCTTACATCGGGAGAATTTGCCGGTTTTGCAGAGATCACCAATCCGGTAACACCAGGTAACTATATTGTCTTTACAGGAGTAACGGGTTCTTCGTTTACAGTGCAGGTATGGGGTGACGGTTTTAATCATATCGGCCCGACCGGTTTCCAAATCGTCGCCACAGGCGCACCTGTCAATGATCCTGTACCGGATGTTGTCGGCATGACACAGGCAAATGCAGAAGCGGCCATAGTCGCAGCCGGCTTTACTGTTGGTACGGTAACAACGGCTTATAGCGATACTGTCGCGGCAGGCGACGTTATCAGCCAGTCTCCGACAGCAGGTACGCCAACTGCCGCAGGTTCACCGGTTGACATCGAAGTTTCGCTCGGTGTTCAGATGGTAACTGTTCCTGATGTTGTTGGTCAGGCTCTGGCAACTGTAGAACCTACGCTTATTGCAGCACAGTTGACTCTTGGCATAGCAACTACTGCCTACAGTGATACTGTTGCTCTCGGTGATGTTATCAGCCAGAACCCGACGGCAGGATCGAGCGTTGTTCACGACTCGGCCGTTGATATTGTTGTTTCGTTGGGTGTTGAGATGGTAACTGTACCGAATGTTGTCGGTCAGGCTCAGGCAACCGCTGAAGCTAACATTATCGCAGCACAACTGGTTGTTGGTACAGTGACCACTGCTTATAGCGATACGGTTCCGGCAGGTGATGTTATCAGCCAGAACCCGACCGGCGGAGCAAGCGTTGTTCACGACTCGGCGGTTGATCTTGTCGTTTCACTAGGTGTTCAGATGGTAACCGTACCGAATGTTGTCGGTCAGACGCAGGCAACCGCAGAGGCTAATATAGTTGCTGCACAACTGGTTGTTGGTAATGTGACCACGGCATCAAGCCCGACAGTTCCTGCAGGCGATGTGATCAGTCAAAATCCGGCAGGGAGCACATCTGCTGCAATCGGATCATCGGTTGATCTGGTTGTCTCAACAGGTCCGGCACCTGCGCCGCCGGCTGCCCCGAGCGGCCTGTCGGCGACGGCTATTTCCAAGTCTCAGATCGATATAAGCTGGACAGATAACGCAACTAATGAGACCGGCTTTAAGATAGAACGTTCGGACCGCAACAACGGTAACTTTGTTCAGATCGCAACAGTTGGCGCCGATGTCACATCTTTCAGTGACACAGGTCTCAAAAAGAACACGACTTACTATTACCGTGTTCGGGCAACGAATGCATCCGGCGATTCGGCCTACTCAAATGAGGCAAGTGCAAAGACGCCGAAGTAATCAGTAGATAGTAATTGTTTTGAGAAGGCATGGCGGTTCATTACTGCCATGCCTTTTTTGTTATTACCGGCTGCGAGGCAGAGAAAACATCTTCAAGTAAAAGGTATACCTATGCGGGGTTTTGGGTGTTATCGGAGCCTACTAAGCTCTGGCAGCTAAAGCATATGGAAGATCACATTAAGTCGATACTTAGAACGCCAGTAAAATAAAGAAAGCCCGTTGAGGTGGGCAATATTGTACGGTATTGTTTTTTTAACCAATATTATGTATAATTAGTATGTCAACTGTTGTATTTCAGGGTTTAGAAACAAAAAACTACTTTTTACAGGGGCGAATTAGTGTCGACTGATCAAATACAAAAAATAAATACGGATATAGCTAAGCTTATCAGTGGCGATGTGATGTCGGATATTTTTAATCGCATCGCTTACAGCACTGACGCGAGCATCTACCAGATCGTGCCGATGTGCGTGGTCTGCCCAAAGACCGGCGATGATGTTGCCGCCGTTGTTAAATACGCAGCGGCTAACAACATCCCCATAGCCGGTCGCGGCGCGGGCAGCGGTCTCGCCGGTGAGTGCCTTACCGAGGGAATCGTAATAGACTTCCGCCGGTATATGAACAAGATAGTCCGTATAGAGCAGCAGGGCAGCCGCGTAGTCTGCCAGCCTGGCGTAGTCCTGGCCGACCTCAACAATTACCTGGCCAAATACGACAAAAAGATCGGCCCCGACCCGTCCAGCGGCAATAGGGCGGTCATCGGCGGAGTAGTCGCAAACAACGCTACCGGCGCACACTCCCTGCACTACGGTTATATCGCCGAGCACATCGCCTCCGTCGAAACGGTCCTCGCCGGCGGCCAGGTCGTTCGTTTCGACAACAACTGCGACCCCGCCCAGCTAACCGGCCCAGCCGCCGAAATCGCCAAAAAGTGCCTGCAAATCCTAACCGGCAAAGAAGAAATAATCGCCAAAGCTCTGCCGCGAACAAAACGAAACCGCTCCGGTTACAACATAGCCAATATTACTCACGACGGCAAGATCGATATGGCCGCTCTCCTAGCCGGTTCAGAAGGAACCCTCGGCGTTTTCACCGAGATTACCCTCCGGACGGTCGACCTGCCGAAAGCCAAAGGCCTCTTGCAGCTTGAGTTTGACTCGTTTGAGAATATGGCCCGGGCGGTACCGATCATCACTGCCGGCGGGGCGGCCGCATGCGAGCTTATGGACCGCAAAGTAATGGATCTCGCCCTGGAGACCATGCCCGAATACTCCGACATTTTCCCCAAGTCCTGCCAGGCTGTTTTGCTCGTCGAGCAGATAGGCGATTCACCCGCACAGGTGCAGCAAAGGATATCTAAATGTGTTTCGGACGTGGGCAGCCTTTCGAGTGGTTCGGCAATCTTCATCGACGAAGATCAGCAGCTTCGCATCTGGAAATCCCGCAAAGACGCGGTGCCCCTGTTAAGCAGGAAAAAGGGCCACAAACGACCTATACCGTTCATCGAAGACGTATCGGTAGAGAACGTCCAGCTCGCAAAATACATAGAGGGCATGGCTTTAATCGGCGAAAAATACGATATCCTGATGGCATTCTACGGCCACGCCGGCGACGGCGAACTGCATCTCCGCCCGTATCTGGACCTCAGCGAACAAGCCGACATTCGGAAAATGAAAGACATCGCCAATGACGTGTTCAATCTCGCTTGGTCACTGGGAGGCACGATAAGCGGCGAACACGCAGACGGACTCGTTCGCGCACCGTTTATCCGCAAACAGTACGGCGACGAGTTTTATCAATTACTTTGGTCGATCAAAAAAGCGTTCGACCCAGCCGGTATCTTAAACCCCGATAAAATCCTCTCCCCCAACCCGGAAATTATGACCGCAAATCTTCAGGCCTCCCGAAAGATGCCCGAGTGCAAAGACACCGCCCTGAACTTTCAGCCCGACGAATTCCGTTTCGAGATCGGCCAGTGCAATGGCTGCGGAGTCTGCACGTCCACCCAGAATGGCACCGCACTATGCCCGGTATACAGGGCAACCGGCGACGAACTGGCCTGCTCGCGGGCAAAGGCCAACCTCTTACGCGCAGCGATTACCGGCATGATAGATGAAAAGGACCTCCGGTCAAATGAATACAAAAGAATCCTTTCGCTCTGCATTAACTGCAAACGCTGCTCGATAGAGTGTCCGTCCGGCGTAGATATTTCCAAACTCATCATAGAGGCCCGCGCCCAGCTCGCAAAAACCAAACCCTTCACAAAAACCGAACAGCTACTGATCCATAACAGACTTCTAAGCTTGATGGGCAGCACTTTCAAACCATTCAGCAATTTCTTCATGTCTTTGCCCCCGTTCAAATGGTTTCTGGAAAAAGCAGCCAGTCTGGACAAACGCAGACCAATGCCGAGTTTCGCCGGAGGTTCTTTCATCCAAAAGGGCAGAAAATACCTCAAATCTCTCGCTCCTATATCCGGGCCAATCGACAAAGTCGCCTATTTCACGGACACCTACGCCGCATACAACGACCACGAACTCGGCTTTGCTGTAATCAATACTTTGCACCACAACAACATAGAAGTCATCATCCCCGACCAACTGCCCGCACCGCTTCCGGCAATAGTCTACGGCGACATAAATACCGCCCGAAAGGATATGAACTACAACGTCGCCTCTCTCGCAAAAGCGGTCCGCGGCGGTTACAAGATAGTCTGTTCCGAACCTAGCGCCGCACTATGCCTGACCGACGAACTTAGGCTTCTGATAAATAGCGAAGACGCAAAACTAGTCGCCGAAAACACATACGAACTAATGACCTATCTCGATGGGCTTAACGCCAAAGGTAAGCTGAAACCCGCCGCCAGGCCGCAGATTGGAAGCTATGCATACCACGCCCCATGCCACCTCAAAGCGATAGGCACTGCCGGCAAATGCATAAGTCTTCTAGGCGATGTTGCCGGTGTAAAAGTCACAGACCTCAACGCGGGCTGCTGCGGACTTTCCGGAACTTTCGGAATGCAAAAGAAAAATTACGACTTATCTCTTGATATAGGCCGCGCTTTAGCCGATGCTATTGATGCAGCCGATCAGCCGTTTGCCTTAACAGAGTGTGCCGCCTGCAAAATGCAGATTGAACACCTGACCGGCAAAGAAACGCTCCACCCGATAAAGGTGCTCGCAAAGGCATACGGCCTGTAGGGGGATGTATAAAAGCGCGGGAGCGCGAGCTCCCCGATAAAAACTGTGCTAGTTTTAAAACGCTTAAGGGAGGTAGCAATGCCAAAAGAACAGCCATTTAAAACAGCGGTATTGTGGGGCAAAAAAGATGATGGTAAAGTAGTCTGCAAACTGTGCAATTTCCGCTGTGTCATTCCGGATGGCAAGGCCGGTCATTGTGCCGTCCGCAAGAATATCGGCGGGACGTTGTACTCGCTCAACTACCACAAGGTCTGCGCTGCAAGCACCGACCCCATCGAAAAGAAACCCCTCTTCCATTTTCTACCATCGACCAGCAGTTATTCAATCTCCACGCCCGGCTGTAATTTCCAGTGCACCTTTTGCCAGAACTGGCAGATCAGCCAGATGGCCCTGGTTTGCGGCGAGATAGAAGGCAGCGATATGCCCCCGAAACGCATCGTCGAAGAAGCAAAATTAAGCCGCTGCGACACCATCGCATACACCTACACCGAACCGACCATCTTCATGGAACTATGCGCCGACTGCGGCGTTCTGGCCAAGCAGGCCGGGCTGAAAAACATCTTTGTCAGCAATGGCTATATGACGCCGGAGGCCGTAGATTTCGCATCCGAATGGCTCGACGCGATCAATATAGACCTCAAATCCTTCAGCGACGATTACTACAAAAACCTCTGCAAAGCCAGGCTGGCCCCCGTCCTCGACACCATAAAATACATCGCAAACAACACCGACATCTGGATGGAACTTACAACGCTGGTTGTTCCGTGCAGCAACGATTTCGATGACGAACTAAAGGCAATCGCTGATTTCATAGTCGAAAACCCAGGACCGGACACCCCATGGCATGTAAGCAGATTTTACCCAATGTATAAGATGGAT
>JAIPFN010000089.1 GCA_021736615.1 Phycisphaerae bacterium
ATCGAAACAACTGAATAATAGCAATAATCGAGCAGACTAAATAAATAGCCGACACCGTAAGAAAAACATGTCGTTCTTGAATTGGCAATCCGGCCATAATATACCGCCTGTAACTTTATTACCTGCCGCCTGCTAAAATATAAGTAGGCGGAACCTTTTTTAATTCTCTAATTGTTTCGAGCTGCCTGTAATTTTTTATTCCAACTTTCTCACTCATTTTCGCAATAGTATCTCTTACTTCATCGGGGCCTTGTCCATGAATCATGGTATATACATTGAAAGGCCACTGATCGTTCGACGGTCTTTCATAAGCATGAGAAACCTCCGGAAACGACGCGAGCACATTGCCGACGTCTTCAATCCTGTCTTTTTCGACCTGCCAGACAACCATCGCACCACCGTGCAAGCCGACCTTAAAATGGTTAACAATAGCCCCTAAACGGCGCATACGACCATCTTTTTTCCAATTATTGAGAATTTCAAGAACAACTTCGATGTCGACACCGATCTTTGCGGCAACATCCTTATACGGAGTCGCCGTTGCCGGCAATCCATGCTGAATTTCAGCCAATAATCTTCGTTCTATTTCACTTAAAGCCATTGCCATAATTGAGAAACCCTAAACATTCTAAAGTTTTGCATTACTCCAAATAACGGAAACTGATTGTTTATCATACCAAATACGAGAATGTAAATCAACACATAATGCGGTTATTAATGTTGCGTTGATCGTAAATAACTACAGTTTTTCACAATATTTCACCAGGAAAAGCAAAATATAGTTGAATTTCTCAGAAAAAAATATAAAAATAGACAAGTTCAGTTTTAATTAAGCAAGAGGCAGTAATCATGAGAAATATCAGAATTGCAACCAGGGCCAGCAAACTGGCTACGACACAGTCCGGACATGTTCGGGACATGATAAAATCAATTTGTCCCGATGCCGAAATCACCTTTATCCATGTCTCCACCAAGGGCGACCGGGACAATACCGACTTTCTGCACAAAGTGAACTCGGTCGGATTCTTTACTTCTGAAGTCGAGAACGCCCTGCTTCAAAATGAGGCAGACATAGCCGTCCACAGCCTTAAAGACCTTCCGACAACAATAACCAAAGGCCTGACAATCGCCGCCATCCCGCCGCGTGAGAAGGTCTGTGACGCTATGGTAGCAGGCGTCAATATCAACTCCATAAACGATCTTCCACATGGAGCCAAGGTTGGCACTTCAAGCCTGCGCAGGATCGCTCAGCTAAAACACCTCAGAAGCGATCTGAATTGCCAACCGCTAAGGGGCAACGTTGAAACGAGGGTTAACAAGGTCAAATCCGGTGAATACGATGCTATTATCATAGCACAGGCTGGATTGAACAGACTGTCGATGTCGGATAACATCTCCGTTGTACTCACTGTAGAAGAATTTGTTCCGGCACCGGGTCAGGGGGCGCTAGCTATACAGACCAGAAGCGATGACAAGGAACTGCTGGAATTACTGTCGGCGATCGACAACAAAGAAGCCAGAATCACCACCACCATCGAACGATCAATACTCGCAAAACTGCATGGTGGGTGCAGCATCCCGCTGGGTGTTTACTCTCAAGTCGTAAATGATGAAATTTCACTGATTGCTGTAATATCCAACGTCGACGCAACAAAATACGTCAGGAAAACAGCAAAATGTGGGGTATCTGACATAGAAGAAATTGCCGAAAAAATCGCCGCCGAACTCCTCGATGAAGGCGGCAGAGAAATCCTCGAAGAAATCAGAGAAAAATAATTCGGCTTTTAAAGCTCCTGAACAGGCAGGTTTATTTCGATGAGATTTCGGTCATCCTGCCGTTTGGCGTCAATTGTTCCATTGTAAGCTAAGACGAGCCTTTTGAGAACCACCAAACCGAACGAATTATTTTTTGAAATGGTTCCGGCAGTCGAAAACGGCTCAAAAATATCATTGGGGTCGTCATAACCGGTATCGGCAAGGTTGTCGCTGAAAACAATTCTTAAGCTTTTTGCGCCTTGATCGCACTTTATTGAAAAATCGGCAACTTCATTGCCCGTCGCCGATTGGACGACATTTTGTACGACCGCAAAAAACACCTGCTCCATTTCATGTGACGAAATATACATACACGGCACGACATCGATGCCGGATGTTTCCACTCTGAGCATCGCCTGATTAATGCGGTCCCTGAAAACGGCAAGAACGCGACTGACGATTTGTTCGATATCAATCGGTTCTGCCTTAGGGTTAGGGGTAATATTGGCAAAGCTGAAAAATTTGTCAATAATTTCCATTGCCTCAGACGAATGCTCAAGGCTGTTTTCAAGCGGTTTACGAAGACTGTGACTATCGGGCATCTTACGTAAAGCGACCAGAGCGGTCAAAAGCGAGGCCTTTATTGATGCAACCGGCGTCGATAATTTTTGTACCATTTCCGTGCTTAGCGTTCCGATCTCGGCAAGAGTTTTCTGTTCGAGCATCCGCTCGCGATAATCACTCAACTCTGCCTGTTTCTTCCTTTCGGCGGTGATGTCAATGACAACTCCGATCGCCCCTTCAATATGCCCGCGGTCTTTCAAAGGGCCGGAAAAAAGCTGCAAGACACAATCTTTGACTTTAAACGTAGACACTGAATCTTTTTCCAGCAGGGCTGACTGACAACACTGAGCAACTTCTTCATCACCAAAAACTTCCGACACCTTATGACCTATTACTTCCTTGCCTGAAATACCCAGACTATCGAGGCCCTTGCCTTCTATAAATGTAATATTATTATCTTTGTCGGTCGTGAACAATATTACCGAAGTCTGCTGCGCAACAGTAGAAAACCGAAACCGGCTGTCATTAAGATCCCGCTTTATCTCCCAGTGAAATATCTCCAGAACCCGAATAAGACTATAAGCAATAATAACTGCACATCCGCTGCGGAACACCTGTACAGGAATACCGCCAAAGAGTTCCTTAAACGAATCATAGTTCAACAATGAAGCGGGAAAGATATCGGCCTTTTTAACTATAACACCCGCGAATAAAGCATAAGCCATAAAAGCAAAACCCGCGATTTTAAGGTTTTGAGTAATCCTTTTAACACGTGCAGGCTCTACCTGGGGAACATAAAGCAGCAAGGCAAGTCCGGTAAGAAAAGCACCGGGGACGCACAGAATATATCGCGACCAGATATCCCACATAAGCATTGTTCGCGAACCAAACAAGAAAAGAACTGCCCAGAGTACCACCAAAAACAGACTAATAAATCTACAGGCACAAGATTTTTTCGAGCATGTTATAAGTACTTTTGAGCTAAAAATAAGGAGAAAAACAAAGGATACCGGCAAAGTAACGGAACGAATAATCTCAAGCGGCCGCGGGTCCGCCAGGTACTCAATGCCAATAAAAAGATCCAGCCATTCATTAATACCATGAATAATACCAAAGCAAGCAACAAACTTAATACTACCACTCAGTGCAAACGAACTGCCCTTTTTGGGATAGAGCAATATAGCAAACCCCATCAGAAAGAAAGCCAGACCATATATAAAAAAAACTACTGTCATAAATTGACCGATCAAACTATTTCGAAAGCAGTTTTGCCGCTTCTTTTGCGTAGTATGTAATTATTATCCCTGCTCCTGCCCGTTTAAGCGATGTCAGAGATTCCATCATCGCCGCCTGCCTGTCGATCAGTCCGGCAGATGCGGCGGCATTGATGCACATATATTCTCCGGAGACGTTATAGGCTGCGATGGGGACATTGAACTTCTGCCTTGCGCGATAAATTATGTCAAGGTAAGGCAGGCCGGGTTTGACCATCAGCATGTCGGCACCTTCCTGGAGGTCCAGCTCCATCTCAACCATTGCCTCGTCTGAATTCGGCGGGTCCATCTGGTAGCTCTTGCGGTCACCTTCGCCCGGTGCGCTGTGAGCGGCGTCACGAAACGGCCCGTAAAACGCCGACGCGTATTTTGCCGAGTACGACATTATCGCGATATCGACCAGTCCTTCCTCGTCGAGCTTTTGACGCATCACGCCAATGCGGCCGTCCATCATATCCGACGGGGCGACAATATCGGCACCTGCGAGGGCATGGGTCAGAGCCATCTCTGCCAGAAGACCGCAGCTAATGTCATTTTCGATCTTGCCATCCTTGACCACCCCGCAATGGCCGTGATCGGTGTATGCACAAAGGCAAACATCGGTGATAACAAGCAGATCGGGACATGCCTTTTTGATCGCTTTTATAGCCTTCGGGACGGGACCGTTGGCGTCGGCGGCCTCTGAACCGGTCGCGTCTTTGCTTGACGGCAGACCGAAAATAAGAACCGCCGGTATCTCCAGCGAAGCAACTTCCATCGCTTCTTCGGCGATAATATCAGGTGAAATATGGAAACACCCGTCCATCGACGGGATCGGCTCTTTGACATTATTTCCGGGACACGTAAACAACGGGTAAACCAGGTCGTTTACTGACAACTCGTTTTCGGCGACGAGCCTGCGCATGGTTTCAGTTGTCCTGAGCCTTCTCGGTCTTGAAATCGGAAAAGCCATTTAAAATCTCCGCTTTTTTTTGGTTCAATATTTGGCATCTTACTAAAAGTCACAGAAAAATCCAGTCAAATATAAAAAGGAATACAAATAATATGCCTGATATTTACCAGCTATATCCCTCGTTCTCTTTGAGTATTTTGAGTCTTTCGGCGGCTGCTTTATGACCGGCAATTGCGGCTTTTGCGTACCACTCTTTTGCGATTTTAATATCGGCTTCAACACCTTCGCCTTCTTCATACATTCCTGCAAGATTGTACATAGCTGCCGGGTTTCTGCCTTCTGCGGCCTTGGAGAACCACTCAAAAGCCTTTTTAAAATCCATTTTAGTACCGATACCATTGTAATGTATCAATCCCAGATTAAGCATGGCGTCATAGCTGCCTGCCTTGGCACATTTCGTAAACCACCCCATCGAGGCCACATCGTCTTTTTCAACGCCCTCGCCATTGTGATACAGAACCCCCAGGTTGTACATCGAATTAATATCTCCGGCTTCGGCGGCTTTTTTGAACCATTCGACACCTTTCTCTTTGTTTTTAGCCGTACCGTCACCTGTAAAGTAAGCCAGTGCGACATTCGACATCGCCCGGACCTCTCCGCTTTCGGCGGCTTTTAAATACAACTGAAAAGCCCTTACGGGATTCTTTGCAAGGCCTACGCCCTGCTTATATATCTCGGCAAGGTAGGACATCGCCATTACTTCTCCGCCGTCTACGGCACGATTGAACCACTGTACCGCCTTGGTATAATCCTGCTCGACTCCGAAACCGTTATAGTAAGCGACCCCGAGGTTAAACATGCTGTGAATCTCGCCGTCTTCGGCTGCTTTCGTATAGCATTCGACTGCCATGGAAAGATCTTTTTCAACACCGTTACCTGTTCGATATGCGGTGCCCAGATTAAACAATCCTTTTTTGTTTCCCAGGTCCGACGCTTTGATAAACCACTTGACGGCTTTGCCGTACTCTTTGCCTTCGTTATAAATGACGCCAAGGTTTACCATCGAATTGCTGTTGCCGGCCTCGGCTGATTTATTAAACCACTTGACCGCCGTCAAAACATCACGCTCGGCGCCAAGACCGTTGTAATACCCCAGCCCCAGATTGTACATAGCTTCGACATCGCCAAGCTCTGCGGCTCTGGCAAAATATTCCATTGCAACGGCGTCATCCCGCTCTACGCCTTTGCCCTCATGATAGGCAAGGGCCAGATTAAACATGCTTTTACTGTGTCCCTTTGACGCTGCCTGAGTGAATAACTCTATAGCACGTTCAAGGTCTTTTTCGCCGCCGTCACGCTCATAATACAGTGTGCCGAGGTTGGCTATGGCCTGAATATTGCCCTTCGCTGCCGCTTTTTCGTACAACTCAACAGCCTTGGCAACATCCCCGGCACCTTTAGCGGCAATGGCCCGTTTGACCATATCCAATTCATCATTTGCAGCTTTTTCAAGAGCTGTTTTTTCAAGTGCTGCTTTTCGTAGTGCAGCCTTTTCACGTGCAGCTTGTTCGAGAGCGGCTTGTTGAAGTGCCGCCCTTTCAAGTTCAGCCTTTTCGAGGGCCGCCTTTTCAAGTGCAGCCTTTTCGAGGGCAACCTTTTCACGTGCGGCCTTTTCAAGGGCGGCTATTTCACGTGCGGCTTGTTCACGTGCGGCCTGATCGCGTGCGGCCTGGTCGCGTTTCTCTCTTTCAAGTGCTGCTTTTTCACGGGCAGCTTTGTCGATTGCGGCTTGCTCGATTGCCGCTTGCTCACTATCTACCTGATCCACAGACTTTTGTTTAATGACTAAATCCGAATATGTTTGCTTAATGACATACCAACCGCCAAAATAAAATGCCCATAAGGACGCTCCGCCCAGCAAAATAAGTAATATTGCCATTGCGAAAAAATATTTAGCCTTTGACGGCTTCTTAGTAACCACCGGTCTTTCCAAAGGCTTCCCTGTAAGCAATGGATCAGCAGAGATCACCGCGGAAAAGTCAGACGACTGTTCCGGAATTGCTTCATTAAGGACTTGCTCTTGATCGGCCTTTATCTGGGCGATGGCTTCGGCATATTCCCGGACTTGCTCCTCGGCCTGGATTCTGGCTTTGGTTTCTGCTTCGAGAAGTTGTTTAGACTCGGCCTTAATCGCGGTGAACTCTTCGGATAGCCGCCGTATTTCGTCCTTAGCATTTTCAAGCACGTCGGAACTTGCTTCTATTTCCTTTGCCGAATCGGTTTTGATCTGCTCTATCTCTTTTTCATAAGAAAGCAGCTTCTCCTCGGCAAGTTTTCTTGTCAGGGCCTCTTCTTCAAGACGCTTAGCGGATTCGCTTTTTATCGCGGCAACCTCTTCGGTAAGCTGTCGTATCTGCACCTTCGCATCATCCAGAGCAACTCCTTGGTTGCCGATCTCTGACTCGGTCCTGGCCTTGATCTCTTCAATACGTTTGGCGTATTCCAGAACCTCGGCCTGGGCCAAAGCCCGTTCTGCGGCCTCAGCTTTTATTCGCTCGTCAGCTTGAGCTTGTATCTGCCCCGACTTTTCATTTGCCGCTTGACATTCCTGCTCGGCGATAAGACGTAACTGTTTCTCCTGATCAAGCCTCCTATCGGCCTGGCTTTCAATCTGCTCGATCCTGGCCTGCAATGCACAAATCTGCTCCTGAGCCTTATTGCGGGCCTGTGTCTCTGTGTCGATCTTTTCTGTATATTCGATTTTGAACTG
The DNA here is from genome assembly GCA_021736615.1 of Phycisphaerae bacterium. The sequence continues at coordinate 7,256 of JAIPFN010000089.1, forward strand.
CTCGAACATTTGAGTCGATTTTTCGAGTTGGTTTTCCGCACTGATTCTCGACTCGCTTTCGGATTCTATCCGTTCGAGAGCTTCGGCTTTTAGCTGGATAGTCGCATTCTTAAACGCTTCTAATTGGCTCTGTGCCTTTTCAAGTTCGAGTTTTTCAACTCTTATCTGCTCTTGCGATTGCGATTTAATCTCTTCGATCGTCTTGGCATATTCCCGGAGCTGCTGTTCTGCACGTATCCGGACATCTTTTTCGGCCTCAAGCAGTTGCTCAATACTCTGCCGGGCTTCAATTTCAGCCTGAATTTTCTTTTCGATACTTGTCCGGGCCTCAATCTCGGCCTGTGCTTTTTGCTCGGCCGCGGCCCTGGCCGACCTTTCTGCTTCTATCTTTTTCCGTCGGTCCGCTTTAAGCCCTTCAATTTTCTTGACATATTCCTGTAACTGATGCTGAGCCTGCGTCCGTGCTTGAACCTCCGACTGAAGCTGTTGTTCAATACCTGTTCGGTTTGTTATTTCGGCCTCAAGCTTTTGCTCGATACTCTGCTGGGCATCGATCACAACCTGTACTTGTTGCTCTGCCGTGACCCTGGCTGCCCTTTCGGCTTCTATTTTTTCGCGTCCGTCCGCTTCGATTTCTTCGATCTTATCGATGTATTCCTGCACCTGCAGTTGAGCCTGCACACGGGCTTCGACTTCAGTCTGGATCTGTTGCTTAGCCTGTGCCCTGACCTGTTTAACAACAGCTTCGGTATCTTCAACCGGTTCTTCGCTCTGTTTTGCGATTTCGGGCCGGATATGAGCGGCAGATATTTCAATTGTATCTTCAGTTCCACCGGCAAGACATTCGACAAGCTCCGAGGCACGTAAGGGCCTGTCTTCTGGATTTCGCGAAAGCGCCCTGGCAAGGATAGAATTTTGACGACCGTTAAGAACCTCCAGCTTCAAAGGCAGTTGATTGTCGGCCTGGTATTCCGTCCAGCCGCGCCAGTACGGAGCCTGATCGCTGAGACATTCGTATATACACGCCGCCAACGAATAAATATCGCTATGACTCGACGCGTCACCGCCGTCAAGCTGCTCGGGTGCTCTAAACCGAAGCGATAAATTGACATCCTGCCCCCCCATATCTTCAAGTATATTCTTAATAAACCTGCTTAGTCCGAAACCCGCAAATTTCGCACTTTCACCATCAACGACAATATTCTCCGGGGCAATATCACCGTGAACAATATCTTTGCTATGGGCATAATCAAGCCCTTCGGCAAGCCGGGCAAATATGCTCGATACCTTATGCAGCGGCAAAGGCCTTTTTTCTGCAAGCAGCTTATCAAGCCCAACGCCCTGACAAAATTCGCTCACAAAAAATTTGATGTCATTGTTTGTTTCAAAAGCTTTAAGCTTGACGATAGAACGGTGCGATAAACCGGCCAGCGGAAGAACCTGTTTTTGCAGTAGATTGATCTGGTCGGCATTTTCGGACAGGGCAAGCGGAAGAGCATGGATCATAAAGCGGGTATCTTCGGCGACATCCTCGGCTTCATAAATCACACCCTTACAGCCGGTGCTGATCTGACGATTAACAATATACCGCAAACCGAGCACCTGGCCGGCACTGTCACCGCCAAGCATGGGCAGACCGCAAATGCTGTTATGCGTCAGCATAGCCGCTCCGCACTGGAGACAAAATTTGCAATCGCCGGTATTTTCGCTGTTACATGATCGACATTCAGGCATTACCAAGACTTCTTTCTTCTTTTTCTTTAGGGATATAGAGCGAAATAAATCGCCGGTCTGGTCAGGAATTATACCTGAAAATTGAAAACAGGTTCAGATTTCAAAGCCAATTCTGAAAAATGGCCTCATAAACACAAAAAAAACACCTCAAGTACGAAAAATAATAGTTTTAATTATTACCATTTTTCCAGACCCGAAACAAAGTATCATGTATAAGCATTTCGGTTCAGTGCTCCAAAACAGAGCTGTAATCGGGCATACATGATTCTCATATATGGGAGCTTTTTCGGCATCTTATTTGCCACTATTGAGAAAACTTTTCATCATTCCAAAAGCCAAAGCTGCTTTTAGTTTTTTTTATTGCGGTAAACTACTATGCAGAAAAGAGTTACAACCCAGAGATACGCATTGATTATTTATTCCGCCATACAGGAACACCATTTGCTTTGTTCTTATCGGACGTATTGTTTATGCAATCATCCGGAAGAAATACAGTCAAAGAGAGCAAAGAATCAAATTAGCACTGTATCCAGAGGTTTAAAGTTAATTTTCTTGAATGTATCCAGATTTCGTAAGTATGTTTTTGTTTTTTAATAATTTAATAATTTCAGAACTTTCGTTGTTTTTCCAGGTGGATCAACATTTGTACTGGAAGTTCTCTTTACTTTAAGGAAAGGAAGGTATAATGAAAAAAGCCAGAAAATTCAGGAAGTGGGTTATGTTACCTGCGATATTAGTCCTGGCGGCATTTATGCTTGCAGGACAAACTCAAGGTGCCGTTGACGCACCGTTTGAAGCACTCTGGACCGAATCCGGTCATGCTGACGCCGCAGCTGAAGCATTTGTCCATTGGGACGATGACGGCGAAGTACAGACCAGCTGCGCAAAATGCCACAGCAGCGGCGGTTTCCAGGACTTCCTGGACAATGGCGTAGTAGACGCCCCTGCAGCGATCGGTACAACAGTTGATTGCGTAGCTTGCCACAACACCAACACTGCCGGCCTGTCAACAGTAACATTCCCTTCCGGTGCTGAAGTCACTGGTCTTGGCGGAGAAGCTCGTTGTATAACATGTCACCAGGGACGTGAATCGACAGTATCGGTTGATGCTAAAATAGCAGATGCCGGACTGGCCGATGATGATACACCTGGCTTAGGCTTTAGAAATGTTCATTACATGGCAGCCGGTGCCACTCAATACGGAGGCGTCGTTAAAGGCGGATACCAATATGCCGGTAAAATGTACGATACCAAGTTTGCACATGTCAAAGACGTAGATTCTTGTATTGACTGTCACGACCCGCATTCTCTGGACGTCAAGTTGAGCCTGTGTAACCAGTGCCACGAAGACACTCTCACTGAAGCCGACCTCAAGAATATCCGTTACAAATCATCGGATGCCGACTACGACGGTGACGGCGAGACAGCCGAAGGTATCGCCGGTGAAGTCGAAACCTTGACGGAAATATTGTATGCCGCTATTCAGGCAAACGCTGCGGCAATAGGAAGCCCAGTCGGATACGAGTCCCACAGTTATCCATATTGGTTCAAAGACACTAACGAAGACGGTGTCATTGATCCAGCCACTGAAGCCGGATATTCGAACGGGTATAAATTTACGGCTCGTCTGCTAAAAGCTGCCTACAACTACCAGTTCGCAATGAAGGACCATGGAGCATACGCTCACAACGCCAAATACCTCATTCAGCTTCTTCATGATTCGATCGAAGATCTTGACCCGGCAATGGCCGTAGGGCTTACTCGTGACGATTCCGGTCACTTTGAAGGTGTTTCAGAAGCATTCAGGCACTGGGATGGCGGCGATGTATCTGCAAACTGCAGCAAGTGTCATACTGCCACTGGACTTCCGCATTACCTGGAAACCGGCGTCACTGCTGCACAGGCACCTTCCAACGGTCTTGAATGTACTACGTGCCACGCGGCCATGCCCCCGACAGAAGCCGATCCAAAGATTTACGATATTGCCGGCGTTGAATTCCCAAGTGGTCTTTCAGCCGGCTTCGGAGAAGATGACAAGGTTTCAAATATTTGTATGACATGTCACCAGGGTCGCGAGTCTACCGCTAGCGTCAATGCTTCTATTGCCAATATGCCTCTCGATGGGGTCTCTTCCAGTTTGAGATTTAAGAACTCGCACTACTTCCCGGCCGGAGCAACTTTGTTCGGTTCGGATGCAAAGACTGCCTACGAGTACCCGGGAAAAACCTACAAGGGCCAACGCAGCCACGCAAGCTCATTGAGCGATAATCTCAACGCCTGTCACGAATGTCACGACAGTCACAAGCCTGAGTTAGCTGTCCACAACGGCTGTACCGGCTTCTGTCATAATGGTTCGGGCGATCCGAAAGAAATTCGACTTCCGAATACTCCTGACTACGATGGCGACGGAGACACCACCGAGGGTATCGCCGGCGAAATCGACACTCTGCATCATGCTCTGATGGATGCCATCCAGGCGTACGCACTGGCTGTTGGCGGTGAAGAACTTGTATACCAGTCCGGTTATCCTTACTTCGTAAGTTCAACCGGCGGAAGCTACAAGAAGTACACTCCAAGACTTATCCAGGCGACATACAACTATCAGTTCGTCAAGAAAGACCCTGGTGCATTTGCTCATAATCCAAGATATATCATTCAGATTCTCCATGACAGTCTTGCAAGTCTGGCAGAAGTAGTCAATATTGATATGGATGGAATGGTTCGTCCGGATGATGCCGGAGCGACACTTCCTGCTTGTGGTGACGTTGCAAATCCGGCTCCGATTGGCGATTTTAATGGAGACTGCCGTGTCGACCTGTACGACCTTTCTGTCTTCTCAAGTAAATGGCTAACGGATCTAAACCCTCAATAAGCTTTTAACAAATAAAAATGCTCGGCCCGCCGGGTCACTTATTCCGGTGGGTCTGAAAACCTGAGAATATTTTTGGAAAGGATGTTATAATGAAAAATTTGATTTTATTGTTAGCGGCTCTGACGATCGTACCGATGATCGTTATTGCCGGCAGTTCGTACTATGGCTGCGACAGTTGCCATGTCCCTCACCACGCAGGCACCGAAGACATTGGAATGCCCCTGTGGAACCCTGAAAGAGATGTAGATATGTCGCACCTGACACCTTACTCCAGTGATACACTGGACGCTGCGCCCGGCACACCGGATGGCATTTCAAAGCTTTGTCTGAGTTGCCATGACGGTACCGGAAGCCACTCAGATCCTGGAACAGGCGGAAACTTCAATAACGACATCTCAAACATGCACCCGGTATCGTTTGTTTACGATTCCGCTCTGGCAACTGATGACGGAGAACTGAACGACCCGTCGAATACTTATACACCTGCCGGCGATACAATTGAAAAGGACATGCTTATCAAGGGTAAGATGCAGTGCTCAAGCTGTCACGACCCCCATGTCCAGGCAGAAGTGTCAAAAGGACTCCTTCGCATTGCCAACGAGACCGGCCCGGGCGGATCGCAGCTTTGCAGAACATGCCACATTAAGTAGTCCGATTTCATTGAGTTATTTCAACAAAAGGTACCGTCATTGTCAATGGCGGTACCTTTTGACATTACAGAAACACCTGTTGGCACTTATTACATAACAAATTGACCGGCATTGTTTATCCTTAATCCGGGATATGTACCGCCAAAACTTGACAAGCTCTCAGTGTTTCAGGTATATTGCATGTTATCATTTGTCAATAAATAATGTAATCTAATAAAACTGTACGAAAGAATATTTATCATGCGTGATCCTAAACGTCTCATATTCAGATCATTGGCTATTATTCTCACTGCTGTTTCTTTGCTGACTGTCTCCGGATGTCAGAGCGACGAGCAATCCGCTGCACCCAAATTGGAAACGGGACCGGTTTTCTTTCCCGCTCCGCCAGCGACACCAAAACTCCAGTTCCTTCAGGCATTTTCAAGTTCAAAAGACGTAATGGGAACCCGAACAAATGCGCTGGAAGACTACATTCTCGGCAAGCAAAAAGAAGACCCTCCCATAAAAAGGCCATACGGTGCAGCAATGCACGACGGCAAGATCTACACCTGCGACACTACCGCAAAAAAAGTACGCATATTTGATCTCAAAAACAAAACCGTCGGTTTTATGACCAAAGACCAGCGTCTGACCAACCCTATGAGCATCTTCATAGAAACGGACGGAACCATATACGTAACCGACCCGACCGCAGGAAAGGTATTCGTATTCGACCAAAACCATAGACTCATCAGAATACTCGGTGACGGCCGATCATTCACACCCATCGATTTAGTGGTAAAAGATAACAAGTGCTACATTACCGACGTAATGTACAGCCAGATACTCGTCATTGACAAAGTCACCGGCAAAGAAGTCCTGAGAATCGGAAAATCCGGAGGGAGCGACGAACTGGGAAGTTTCAAACTCATCGCCGGAATCGCAGTCGACAACAAAGGCAGCATCTACGCCACAGACAAGGTAAAGGCAAAGATATTCAAGTTCAACAGCAAAGGTGTTTTTCTAAGAACTTTCGGCAAACTCGGCAGGACGATACATGACTTCATCAGGCCCAAAGGAATCTCCGTCGACAGGGAAGACCGGATCTGGGTTGTTGACTCGGCTACCGAAGTCGTCAAAATCTTCAATGCCGAAGGACAACTCCTGATGCTCTTCGGACACCCCGGAAACAAACCCGGAAACCTGAATCTGCCCGTTTCTGTCAAACTGGTCTACGATGATGTAGACTGGTTCAGGGACAAAGCGGTGCCCGGCGCAAAGATCGAACATCTCGTCATCGTGACAAGCCAGTACGGCACAAGAATGATCAATATTTACGGCTTTGGAGTTTTCCCGAAATAGGTAGTTTTTTCCAGTTTTGAAGGGACTTATATTTGTGACAATTCGCACGTTTTATGCAGTTTTTTTACTCCTGATCGCCCTGATTACGGGGGCGTTTTTCGTCATTGGATGCGACCGGAAACAACGGCACGAATTACTCGAATTTTTCGTCGACGGTGTCCCTCCATTGGGAGGATGGGACCCCAACGACCCTAACAACCCCGATTATAGGAACAACCTCCGGGCCAACTCAGATAATGCGGCCCGCAAACAACTGCATGTACCCGGTTCGTTCCACAAACCCCAAAAACCATGCGAATTCTGCCATGGCAAAAAGACCCAGGGAAAATATACCTTACCGATTCATCTTATTGAAAAAATACCTGATTTATGCTATAATTGTCATAAGGATTACGCCAAAACCAATGCCCATGTACACGGGCCTGTTGCGGTCGGAAAGTGCCGTCTATGTCACGAACCACACAGAAGCAAAAACAGACATTTGCTGATAAAACCCGTGCCGGAACTATGCTTTACCTGTCATAACAGCGATATGATAAATCAAATACCGAGCCATAGACCGGAGTTGATGGGAAAATGTAATTTTTGCCATCACGCACACGCAGGGCCAAAAAAAGGCCTTTTGCGGATGAACTCTAAAAGTGATACCAGGCTCGATTTCAAATTTAACAATTAAACCGATATTGGAATTGATTTACAGCAGAACTTCCGGGCATTAGGAAGTCCTCCCGAATAAAATGGGGCCGACACAATCGGGAAAAATTTTCCCCCTTGTTTGTTGATTAATTAAACTTCTCTTCAGTTGAATGGATTCATTGATTTTGAGTAGTTTTTCTGCGCAGTCAAATCTCCGCAGAAAAGTGAAATGTGAATTTGTTTGAATGGTTAAGCACCTTATCTCGCTTAGCTTTTTAGATACTTTTTCAATATGGAATAATATCTGTTAAGTGAAATTTTGAAGGCATGTTAAAATGGCATAATAATTTCTTTGCATTTTATACCAAAAGCAAACAACAGACAGCGGTCCTATTGTTGACCGTCATGTTCCTATGCGCCGTATTATTGTCAACAACCGGTTGCGAAATAACACAAAGGGGAGTAAAGCGCCCGCTGCTCCGCCATGACCCAATTGACGGTGAACTCGAACTCTATACGGAAAATCGCTCCGACAAACACAAAACATCACAGACTGATCGCAAGAGCAACACGCACATATTCCAGGAAAAGTTATCCCTGAAAACCAAAGGCGATGTCTATCACCCGAACCTGTTATTTTTCAATGCTGCCGTCGGTGTCGGCCTTGCCCAGCAAAGTATATCTTAGACCCAGGAGAACGGATCAACAAATGGAAACATTCTCGATTACAATCTTTCTACGCAACTGCTGAAAACCAAAAAGTTTCCCATCACATTTCATACAAGCAGAACAGAGGACCTCGTCTCCAGACAATTTTTAGGCTCTTTGAAAACCGAACGAGAAGGTGCCGGCGTCATGGCCGCATGGAAATCGGAAGATTGGCCAATGAAGTTTCAATACAGCACTAACGCGGCAAAACAGGACTCACTCGGAAAAACAGCTAACGACTTCTACACCCGGGACGACGAAAGATTTACATACTCTGTCGAACACAAATTCACCGATTCGTCCCATCTGAGATTCGAATACGAAAAGAGCGATGTTTTCCAGAAAAGCCGAGTATCCGAGATACTGACAAATTCAGATCGCTACTCACTTATGCACGATTTGACATTCGGTGAAGAAAAGCAGCACAGGCTCGACTCGTACTTCAGTGACATAAAGCAGACAGGAACATTCACATACAGCAACAGAAGGATCCAGGAACGCCTCAAACTTCAACACAGAGACAACTTCTTCACTCACTACGATCTGACTATGATCGATTCGCAGCATTACCTGTCGGACAGCAGGGAAGTGCGAGCGGCCGCTGGTTTTGAACACCAATTCTACAAAAGCATTACGACCATGTTCGATGTTTATACTTCCGATACGACCATTCAGGACCAGGGGAACGTCCAGCAAAAAGGCGCGATCCTGAGTTTTGATTACAACAAGAAAAACAGGTTCGGAAACTTCCACGCGTCCTACGTCTCAAACATCTCCGATTATTCGCAAACCGGCGACAACACAATAAGGACCGTTCCATCCGAAACACACACGATAGACCCGGTCAGCCTGGTACCGACAGTCATTCTTAACGAGCGAGACATCAACATCAACAGTATAACCGTAACCGATGAAACCATGACCACGGTATACCTGCTAAACGACGACTACAGCATCATACAGCTCGGCAATGGCAGAGTGCAGCTGGTCTTTGACCTGACCGGAACAAACGGTATCGTAAACGGACAAAAGATCGTCGTAAGTTACACCTACAATACAAGCCGGATGAGAGATGAGGAAACTTTCAGACAATACTTAACTCTCAAACAGATATTCAAAAACGGCATATCGCTTTACTACGAATACAGCCGCCAGGATGAACAGGTCAACTCCAGTTCCTCGTTTGCCATACCGGACGAATACGTCGCGAACACCTACGGCATCGAATATGCAAAAGGCGGACTATTCCTCATCGGAGAATATCGAAAAGAGGAATCCAACCTGCTACCGTCAGAAACAAAAAGACTTGAATCCAGATACTCATGGAATTTAACCGACAGCACAAAAGCCGCACTGCGATCTTCATGGCGGTTAATAAGATACGGCAACCCGGACCCGAGAGACATCACGATATTACGGGCCGGCGCCGAACTAAATACCAGAATTAACGACAGACTTTCATTAGCGGCCCTTCTGGAGTACCAGGACGAAAAGGATACCCGGTTCGGTAACACAAAGGGCCTACAGTTCAACGGCGAGCTTAAATACCTCTACAGACAGACCAGTGTTACAACCGGACTGGAACTAAACTCACTACAGCGAAGAAAAGACCAACTCGACAATCTGATGATTTACTGCCGACTAAAACGCTTTTTCTAACTCGAAATGACTTGTTTTAAAATGATAGAATTGATAAAATGAATACTATGAATCTGTTCAAAACAATCAAACTTGTCACTGCTATGCTTTTGCTGCTGACCGGCCCTTTCGCCGTCGCCGCCATACAGGGTACTCCCCATGATCTGGTAGCGACAAGCGGTGGAGACAGTTGCCGATTCTGCCACACTCCGCACGGTTCCATCAGCGGAACTCCTTTATGGAATCACAAATTATCAAACGCATTTTACTCGATATACCAAAGCTCTTCTCTGCAGGCAAAACCCGGACAGCCAACCGGATCAAGCAAGCTCTGTCTTAGCTGCCACGACGGAACCATCGCCCTTGGAGACACCGTCACAGGACAATTCTCCGGTTCAAAAATTGCTTCAGGAAAAGCAAACCTGGAAACCGACCTATCCGACGACCACCCTATAGGATTTGATTACTCCGAATCGCTAGCCGCCGAAGACACACAGCTTAATTCCCCTTCGTCCTTGCCCGACACTCTAAAGCTCAACGAATCCGGACAACTGCAATGCACCACATGCCATGAACCGCATGATAACAAATTCGGAAAGTTTTTGACAATGTCCAACATCAGATCGCAGATGTGTATGAATTGCCACGACCTGAACGGATGGACGACGTCGGCTCACCAAAGCTCCACCGCGACCGTGTTATCTGCTAATGACCCTTATCTGCAGGCAAGCGAATACTCCTCAATGGCCGACAACGGATGCGCCAATTGTCATCGTCCCCATTCGGCACCGGGTAAGGAAAGATTACTGCATTTCCAGAAATCAGAGGACAACTGCCTAAGCTGCCATAACAGATCGGTCGCCAAAACGAATGTCGCCACACAGATGCAGAAAATAAGCGCACACAGCGTCACGAAATTCGACGACATTCACGACCTTGAAGAATCGCCGCAGGCCATAAAAATGCACGTCGAATGCGTTGATTGCCACAACCCGCACTCGGTCCAAAAAACGACCGCAACGGCCCCGTATGCAAAAGGTGTAACACAAAATGTCTCAGGAGTAACCGTCGCCGGAGCACCGATAGACCAGGTACAATTCGAATACGAACTCTGCTTTAAGTGCCACTCCGACAACTCAGAAAGAATAGACTCCGACATTACCAGAAACATAACGCAAACAAATACCAGGCTCGAATTCGATCCTTCGGGCATCTCGTTCCATCCTGTCGCGGCCCCCGGTAAAAACCGTGACGTCCCGAGCCTGGAAGCTCCCTTAACCGTAAACTCGATAATATACTGTACCGACTGCCACTCTTCAGACGGGTCGTCTTCTGTAAAGGGTCCGCACGGCTCGTCCTTTTCACCGCTGCTGAAATACAACTACTCCACCAAAGACTTCACCCACGAAAGCACATACTCATACGCTCTCTGCTACAAATGCCACAGCAGAAACAGCATACTGGCCAACCAGAGCTTCTCTTTGCACAAACAGCACCTCGAACATGACGCACCGTGCTCGGCCTGCCACGATGCACATGGAATAAACTCTGCACAGGGAACGTCCACCGGAAATACGCACCTGATTAATTTCGATATAAATATTGTACAGCCGGAAGTTACTTCTCAACGTTTGGAATTCGTAGATCAGGGGGTTTTCCAGGGAACCTGCTACCTGCAATGCCACAGCAAAATCCACAACGGCCAATCCTACGGAACCCGCAGACAGCTAATACCATGGCGACCGAACATTAGCAGATAAAAAACTCAAACTGACCGATTGGCCTGTTTGAAATGAATAATGACAATTGTATAATGTATAATGTATAATGAAGGAAACGGCCTTTTCGTCTTCGCTTTGCTACGACGCGACAGGAGGGCCGAGGCTGTTTTACAAAAAGGCAGAAGCCGAATAAACCTTTTAACTGTAAGGTTTTAATTTTTTTCTGGGCTAATTTCGGTCAGTTTGAGTAAAAAACATTACCGCCGGCTCCCAGACGACTTCACTGTGCTTTATAAAAACTAACGGCTAATAGATTCGGCAATAAATTCAAAAACCTGGATCCTCTTGTTATAAGAATCGGCAACGTATATCCTGTTGCCATCATCTATAAATATGCCCCCCGGAAGCCAGAACTGCCCCGGTTCGCTGCCCTCGCTTCCTATTGCCATAAGCACTTTTCCGTCGGAATTAAATATCTGAATATTCTCAAATTTCCTGTCAACAACGTATATGTTCCCAAAAGAATCGGTAGCCACACCGCTCGGATGCGCGAAAAGCCCCGGACTATCGCCATGGGCTCCAAACGAACTGATATACTTACCGTCGGCGGTAAATATCTGAATGCGATAATTAAGGGTATCGCTCACATAGAGCCTGTCCTGATTATCCACCCAGAGATGCGTCGGAAAATTAAAATCACCGGCACCGGTACCACGCTGCCCGATAGTCCTGAGAAACTCGCCCTGACCGTTATAGACAACGACAGTATGATTACCCGTATCTGAAACATAAAGCCTCTTAAAACGTGAGCTATAAGCAATCCCAGTAGGTCTTTTCAACTGCTCCTGTCCGAATGAAAACAAGAATTTCCCTTTCTTGTCAAAGACGCATATCTTCTTTAGCGTACTGTCGGCCACATAAACATTCTCCCCGACAAGCGTCAAAGCAACCGGCGTCGCCAGTCCCGCTCCGCCGTCAATACGGGAAAAAGACCGGTGTTCGCGATTTGCAAGATCATACAGTCCAATAACACTGCTGCCGGTATCGGCGATAAAAAGCTTATCCTCGCCGTCTCTTACCACGGCATAGGGACCGACCAGAACAGAAATTTCTTCCTTACCGAAAAAGACATCTTTAAGCCCCTGCCCAAAGCTAACCTTCTTTTTCAGATCGGCTTCTGTAGATATCTGCCCTACATAACGAACTCGCGGAGTATCAGGAGGTTTGGGCCAGACAAGAGGTTTGGCCAGAGGTTCAAAAATACGTCCCTGCGGTTTCCCGCATCCGGCAACCATCAAAAGCTGCAGCAAAACCAACACACCGGCTGCCAAAATTTGAACACCAATATTATACCTGCGCATCTTCATAAAATACCGGATCCTTTCCTGTTTAAAAAAACTCACCGCTCAAATCGAAGCAAAAGCGAGTCAGTAGCAACTGAGGATTCCAATATGTTATAATCAAAAGCCGGGGTATCCGCAACGGGAAAAATATTATTAACGCTCTTTGCCGAGAAGAAACTCCAATGCCGACTGGTATACCGCAGCCGCCTTTTCAGACTTCCCCGCCGCCTGGTATAGATTTCCCAGTTCAAAAAGAATACACGGTGATTTACTGTTTCGCTCAACTGCTTCAAGCAGGAATTTTTCTGCGAGATCATACTTCTTCAGCCGCCGATTGGCCCAACCCTTTATAAGAGCCAGCTCGGCTTTACCGGACGCATCCTTAGGCTCAACGGCGGCAATCGCACTCAACGCCGCCTCACCGTCATCCAGCTGACAATACAGACGCCCCACAGCTAATCTGGCATCAATCGAGTTAGGGTCAACCTCAAGAGCCTTTTTCGCAAAGGGCAGAGCCAACTCATACTTTCCTTTTTCGGCAACAGCCGTGGCAAGATGAAGATACCTATCGGCCCTGGCCGCCGAAGTATGATTATCCAATGTTTTAACCTCACCGGCTTTATCAGGGTCAACTTCCTGGGCGATCCCAAGTGCCTGCTTAAGCCGTGCCTGTACAACCGGTTCAAAATCATACGAATGACCGGCTTTGACACAAAGAACCTTATTATCCAGACCGCCAATAATAGTAGTCGGGCAAGCGATTATCCCGAACTTGCCCCAAATCTCAAAATCCAAATCAACGATAATCTTCGGAGAAATCCCGCCTGATCCATCGCCGCCAAAATACCCTTTTATATCGGCCTTATTACCCACGACGACAAAATCGACATCCCCCGGTTCACATTTAAGACCGCCGACAATTTGCAGAAGATCCTCAGCGGCACTAGCTGAAAAATCCTGTCCGCCACGCAAAAAACTCAGCAGCAGAACCTTTTTCTTGCCATGTTCATACTTATATTCGCTACCGTCAACAGTCTGTCCCCCAAACGCAGGTATAATCTGACCAATCTGCAATCGACGAGACTGACCGGATACCGGGCAAACAAAAAAAACACAAACCAAAGCCCCGGCAATAAAACAACAAACTATCCTACGCATCCTACGCATCCAATTTTCCATAAAATAATACCTCATAGCTAATTGCTGGCCGCTGAACGCTGAACGCTAATTACTTTCCCTTTTCTTCCGATTCGGCCTTAAACGAATAATCTACCGCCTTATCCCTGTCATAATTTTTCGCAACATGACAGCCCGGGGCACACGAACCACCGGTCTCTGTTTTACTAAAACCGATAGGCAGGTCCCACTGACCGTAAGGAACGCTTTCCCGGATATGTTTCGGATGATTACTTGCATGTGTCTGGTGACAGGCCCGGCACGTTCGTCCGCGACGTTCTTTATTGACGTGCAGATAATGCAAATTAAGATCGCCATTCCTGAAGTCCGTAAGCTCTTCTGTTCGCTCATTTTCCACGACCGTATCTTCATGACAGCCAAAGCAAAGCTCGTAATTCTTCTTGTCAAAAGGTGCATAAAAGAACGCCGGATATTTGTTTTCAAGCATCCGGAAATGATCCGAACCGTGAGTTTTATGGCAACCGGCACAATCATTGTCGTCGACAGGACCATGCTTAAACTTCTTGCCCTCAATCTGACTGGTAAACGCCGGAATAACATCATCCTTCGAAACGCCAAGAGGCTTGTTATGACAATTCAGGCACAACTTGATCGGAGCGTCCTTAAGGATGTATTTCACCGTCGAAGCATGAGGTGTATGGCAAATCAGGCAACTGCCCTTTTCCTTGATAACACCATGTTTATGCTTGGAATTTTCCGCTCTGTTCTTGATGTCCTCGTGACAGGAATAGCACATCTCGGGCGCCTCGGCACGCAGCATTTTCCAGTTGTCGGCACCATGCGGATCATGACAGCCGAAACACTGACCGTCTGTCGCTTTATGAACGAACTCAAACTTATCCATCTCTTTTTTCGTCGTGGTGTGACACGCGATACAAAGTTTTTTCGGCTCGACACTCAAAAGATGGTCGTTATCGCTGCTGTGAGCGTTGTGACAAACAGAACACTGACCGACGGCTACGGGCCCGTGAAGATGTTTCTTTTGGGTAACATTCTTATGGCAACCGGCGCACAAATCTCCAACAGTGTCTTTTACAAGGAATTTTTTATTATTACTCGCATGGGGATCGTGGCACTGCAAACAATCTCCGTCTTTCAAAGGCTTATGCACATTTTTTTTCGACGCCTGATCAAGATGGCAGGATTCACAAAGCTCTCTGCCCTTCTCGGCAAGAACATAACTGTGTTTCGCCGGATCACTTGATTCATGGCAGACACCACACTCTTTTTCGACAACGGGCCCGTGCAAAAACTTCTTCTGCGAGTAATTGCCATGACACTCGGCGGTGACACAAGTTTTAGGTTCGACCGTAGGCTTATCGACCGCAACAGCCATATCAGAAATCACAAAAACAAGCAACACAACTAATAATTGCAAACCAATTCTCTCGAACTTCATCACGTATTCCTTTTTTTAAAATAAAACAGCCTCGGCCATCCTGTCGCGTCGTAGCAAAGCGAAGACGGGAAGGCGGTTTCCTTCATTATACATTATACAATTGTCATTATTCATTTCACATTGGCCGATCAGGTCAATGTGGCAAAACCACGTCCATCTTCTTCTTAAAAACAACTACCGCCCCGCCGACTTCACTGCTTGCCTGCTGCGCTTTACCTAGTTCCAAAGTCAGCCTGTCAGATTTATCTCCATCGATAACTTTGACGATCAGCGACGGGTTGGCCTGAACATTCGATTTATTGAACCAATCATCTTTCAAAATAGAATTTTCAATAACCTGCGAAATTGTAAAACCGTATTTATCATTGGCAAAGGGATACCTTGCACCAATTACCGCTGGCAGTACGATCTTATTTTTTCCGTCGTTTGTTATCAGCCAATTCTTGTCTTCCGATACGAGCAGTAGTTCGTAATTTCCCTTTTTCTCTGCGAAATTAAATTCACTGAACTCAACCGTAACAGGCAGCTTGTTTTTCATATGCGGAGAACTCAGCCTCGACCATATCCACTGACGATACTGACCCTTGCCGCCATCGATCTGTACCTCTATCGCCGGATTTACCGCCCTATCCGACTGATTGTCTGCCGTCTTGGTTTTCTTATCAATGACATAGTGCGGATAATACTTGAGCACCTTAAGTTTGTAATCCGAATCGGGCAGTTCAACTTCAAAATCCCGCTTGACAGCAAATTGCAAAGGCTCGGATTTACCCTCCGGCACTACGGTTAAAATCCCGATATATTCCGGCTGTATAAATTTCCGTACAACTTCGTCCACGCCGGGCGTATTATAAAGTGACTTTGCCGTAACCCCTCCGACAGAAGACTTCACTGTCGACCTCATCGAGTCATCCGTCGACAGCCAACGCGATTGATCCAGGTTCGGCCCTGTAATCTTGATCTGAGCCGTATCGCCGCTGCCGTGATACTTCTCGGCAGTTATCTTCCACTGAAGATTGGGCAAGTATTTCTCAATCTGGATTTTCTTTGTCGAACCGACTACAGGAATGGTCTTATTGACATCGCTGGCTTTTTCCACGTCGGCAACGGAAACGTCGGTCTCAACGCCTTCACTTTGCATGTCCGGCTTTACAAACAGCACCCAGGGACCGGAAACCATCGCACGGCGCATTTCAGGCGAATAAGAAAATGCCGAATGCGAAAAAAACATCAAAATCACCGCCGACATTGCTAATTGTTTTATAAAGGACTTACTTTTTATTTTATTCACTGTTACTCCAACGTAATTTTCAAAATAACCAATCGGTCAGATTGAGTATACAATTTTTTCTCTATCCGACCCCAAAAGGCAGCACTATTAACATAAACCGCTACATATAATAGACTTAGTATATTTTAGTTATAAGTGCGGAAAATTGCAAGCCTCAATACTGCCTGACAACAACTGTAGGCATTGTGAAGACATCAAGATTCCCAGAATTGAGAACCGATATACAGGACAAAAACAATGAAAACTCGCCCCCGTTAAAAAAGAAAATGAATGGAGTGTGAAAATTATTTTGTGGGTTTAAATCTTGCGTCAAGCTTAAAAAGCTTCAAAACAGGCAGGTCGAGTACATCGGAAACTTCAATATCCAGCTTGACCCTAATCTCGTCGAGAACCTCCTGTATCCTTTCCCGGTCAACTGCAATGACAGTAAACCAGATGTTGAATTCATCGGCCCTGAGGTAGCTGTGCGTGATCTCCGGATAGGAATCTATTACCTCACAAGCCGGCTCAACACCTTCCTCGGCAACCCTTACCGCCGCTAAAGTGCTGCAATAGCCCATTTTACGCGAATCAACGCTTATTCCAATACGCCTGATCGTACCCGAGCCTAATAAGGCCTGCACCCTCGCAAGCAGCGTATCTACCTCAACACCAAGCCTGGCGGCAATAATCCCGTATGGATCGGGACAAACAGGAAAGTCCATCTGCAGCTCTGTTATGATCTGTCGGTCTAATTTATTCAATTCAATTCCTTGTTATAATGACAATTAAATAATGTCTTGCAAATATCTATAATAATAAATTGACCGATAAATGTCAAATACAGGAAAAGTCCTAACCTGCTTTTCTGTTGACTTTAATAATCAAAAACATTATAAATGTCCCAATGTAATGGCTCTGCAACCTACCCATTCTGACTCATTGACGGTTATTGCAAGTACAATAAACGCCATTTTCTCATTTGTAAGAAAGTCTGTTTTTTAAAAAAAAGAACATGTTTTTTATAGTATCTTTTTTTGCTTGTGTTTTTAAATAGTGTGTATTAGTGTTCATTAGTGTCAATTAGTGGTTCCCTAAAAATCTCAGGAGAAAAATTTTGCCAGATGGAAAAGTATATCTCGTAGGCTCCGGCCCGGGTGACATGGAATTGATAACTCTCAAGGGCTGCCGCCTTCTGCGCCAAGCCGATGTAATCCTTTACGACCACCTCCTCTCGATGGACCTGCTTTCGCTTGCCAGAGACGATGCCGAGAAAATATCCGTCGGCAAATTCGCCGGCAACCACACCCTGCCCCAGGAAGGCATCAACCAATTGATCGTCGACAAAGCCAAAGAAGGCAAGATAGTCGTCCGGCTAAAAGGCGGCGATCCGTATATATTCGGCCGCGGCGGCGAAGAAGCAGAGGCCTGCTATGATAACGACGTTTATTTTGAGGTCGTACCGGGAGTAACCAGCGCATTTTCGGCACCATGCTACGCGGGGGTCCCGCCGACACACAGAGACTGCACAACCAACGTCGCTATAGTAACCGGTCACAGGAAGAAAGGCGACGACCGCCCTATTGATATCCCAAAAGCCGGAACCGTGATTTTCCTCATGTCCGTAGGCAACATTCCCAGGATCATAAAGCAGCTCCTAGACGAAGGCTGGGACTCCGATACTCCTATCGCCGTCATCGAACACGGAACATGGTACGACCAGCGGGTAATAGAAGGCAAGCTCAATAACTTCCTTGAGATTATTAAAGATAATCCTCTGAGAACCCCTGGCATCTTCGTAGTCGGCAAGGTCGTCGGCATGCGGGAAAAGCTCGGCTGGTATTCAAAGAAACCGCGTATACTCGTACTCGGAACGCACCCGGAAATATACTATGATCTGGGTACAATAGTACACAGACAACTAATAGAATGCGTAGAAATTGACGATTACACAGACGCCGACAAACAGATAGATAATCTCAACACGTTCGACTGGATAATATTCACAAGCGCAAACGGAATCAGGCACTTCTTTGCAAGACTAAAAGCCAAAGGCCTCGACTGCCGCGCACTAGCTAACGCAGAGATCGCCGTCATCGGCAAAACAACCGGTGAAACTCTCGCCGAATACGGAATCAAAGCCGACCTCTGCTCGAAAGTACAGTCAAGCAAGGGCCTCCTCGAAGCTTTCTCCAGTGTTGATATTAAAGGGAAAAAGATACTTCTGCCGCAAGCTGAGATCGCCTCGCAAGGTCTACCGGACGGCTTGCAGGAAATGGGTGCCGAAGTTGTTAAAATATCCATATACAAAACCATCGAAAAGGAATGCGACGATATTGACTTTGACTATATCGACCAGGTGCTGTTCACCAGCGGTTCAAGCGTAACAGCATTCGTAAAACGTTTCGGAAAAGTACGCGAAAACATAAAAGCATACTGCCTCGGACTGCCGACACTAACAACAGCAAAAGAAAACGGAATAGAAACAGCAGAGGTACTGCCAAAAAATAAGTAGCGGCCGCTTCCGGCCCGTGAATTTAAAAACATCCGCCAAAAGCGGTTTCCTTTTTAGATTTGCGGGGCAACCCATGCTATCGTTGCTTTTAAATCAAAAAAATAATTCGTCTTAATCCGTGAAATCCGTGGTTAAAAAAACTCCGGTTTCCGGCCAAACAAATCAGGAGTTACGATGCGAAACGCAAAAAGTGCAAAACTGTTCAAAAAAGCCCTGCAGGTCATCCCCGGCGGAGTTAACAGCCCCGTCCGTGCTTTGAAGGCAGTCGAGGCAAAACCGATCTTCATAGAAAAAGCCAAAGGACCCTACCTCTACGATGCCGACGAAAATAAATACATCGACTACTGCCTGTCATGGGGTCCGATGATACTCGGCCACGCAAACAAGGACATCCTAAGCGACGTACGCAAGGCAATGGCCAAAGGCACCAGTTACGGCATCCCCACCGAGTCCGAAATAATACTCGCCGAGATGATCACCAAGGCCATCGCATCGATCGACAAGGTTCGCCTCGTCAGTTCCGGCACAGAAGCGGTGATGACAGCTATAAGGCTCGCACGCGGATACACCGGTAAAGACAAGGTCATAAAATTCATCGGCTGCTACCACGGCCACGTAGACCATATGCTGGTAAGCGCAGGATCCGGTCTGGCAACGCTCGGCACCCCTTCCAGTCCGGGCGTACCGGATGACTTCGCGAAAAATACGATAGTACTTCCTTACAACGATCTGGACGCGGTGAAAAAAGTCTTCGCCAAAGAAGGCGGCAGGATCGCGGCGATAATCGTCGAACCGGTCGCCGGAAACATGGGAACAGTCGTCCCGCCGAACAGCTTTCTTAAGGGGCTTAGAAGCGTTTGCACAAAGAACAAATCGCTGCTGATATTCGACGAGGTCATCAGCGGCTTTCGCCTGACATACGGCGGGTACCAGGACATAATCGGAGTAAGACCCGACCTTACAACACTGGGCAAGATCATCGGCGGCGGTTTTCCGATAGGGGCAGTCGGCGGCAAGAAAAAGATAATGGACTCACTGTCACCGGTCGGAAGCATATACCAGGCAGGAACCCTCTCGGGCAACCCGGTATGCGTAGCAGCCGGTATAGCAACCCTGAAACAGCTAAAATCCAAAAAGCCATACACAAAACTAAACCGCACCACAGAGAAACTTTGTGAAAATATCACGGAAATTTTGATCGAAAAGTCTATCCCTCACACAATAAACCAAATCGGGTCGATGTTTACGCTGTTTTTCAACGAAGAAAAAGTCAAAGATTTTGATTCGGCAGCGAAGTCCGACACCAAAAGATATGGGAATTATTTTCGGCAGATGCTGGAAAGTGGGGTTTATTTGCCTCCAAGCCAGTTTGAGGCTAATTTTATATCTACTATGCATACCGAAAAGGACTTCAATAAAACGCTTAAAGCAATTGGAAATCTGAAGTTCTAAACGGTGGTTAAATATTATCTATGCCTAAGAAAAAACAGCCTAACCGAAAATATCTTCCAAAAGATCTAAAAATACTTTACGAAGATAAAGATATTCTGGTGATCAATAAGCCTGCAGGCCTTTTGACCGTGGAAACGGCGACCAACAAAACGCAAACGGCTTACTATATCCTAACAGATTATGTGCGTAAAGGGAGTCTTAAGTCACGCAAAAGCATTTTCACCGTTCACAGGCTTGACCAGTGGACATCAGGAGTTCTTATCTTTGCAAAAAGCGAAAATGCCAAGGAGCGATTGCAGGACAATTGGAAGCAGACGAAAAAGACATACGCCGCGGTAGTTCACGGCAAGCTAAAGCCAAAAGAGGGGATCATAACCTCTTACCTCTATGAGACCAAAAAATTTGTTGTCCGATCCACAACCGATGAAACAAAAGGCAAACTTGCAAAGACTGGTTATAAGGTGATTAAAGAGGCAGGACAACTTAGCCTGGTAGAACTCGATCTTTTGACTGGCCGAAAGAATCAGATACGTGTCCATCTAGCTGACAAAGGCAATCCAATCGTCGGCGACCGTAAATACGGCAAAGATAAGGGTACCTACAATCGCTTAGCCCTTCATGCCAAATCAATCTCCTTTAGTCACCCAACCACCAGAGAGCTTATGACTTTTGAAGCCAAACTGCCAAGTTACTTTAAAATTGGTTCAACACCAATATAGTGGGAAAAAATGGCTGAAAAATGAAAATGTAAAAATATACCACGATAAATCTGGACGCAAGCAAATGACAAATTAAAAAACAAGCAACATTTTAGTCATGTGCAGAAAAATATGAAACCGCCTTCGCGGGAATGACAAAACACACAGGACACTTGGCTAAATGTAACCAAATATTAAAATTTTAGGTTCAACTCCAATAAAGTTGGTTAAAATTGAATAAAATATAGTGGACATTATGCTACCTTTCGTGAGATAAGTATCTTACCCATAAGAACTTGTAACACGAAAGGAGTCACACAATGTCCGGGCATAGTATA